>JAADDM010000265.1 GCA_013153955.1 Gammaproteobacteria bacterium
CTGGTAGTGTTGGCGCTGTGCATCGCTGTCAATATGCGTAATGGATGCACTGGTCATTGACTGCAATCGTAACCCCGATACATTTGGAAGGTGGCGCTCAACCGGGTCTTGAATTAATACCGCCTTAACCATCGCTCGCTGTTGTAGTGCGGTTAGAATCTCGGTGGTTTTATCATCTGCATCATGAAAGTCACTGATTAAAATCAGTCGTGAACCCGGTTGAATCTGTTGATGCAAAGAGAGCAGTACATCATTAATATGTGGCTCATGTGCTACTGAATTTTCATCTAATGGCGGACACGCTTCTGAAAAAGCCTCCATCAGATGTGCATAACAACTTCGGCCTTCAAAACTGGGCGTTAACACCAACGACTCCGCTAGACGAGCCCCCACCACAGGCACAGCTGCTTTTTGTGCCAACCAAGCAAAGTAGCCCGCCACTCGAGCCGCTTGGGTGGCTTTTAAGCGCACGCGTGAGCCAAAACGCATACTCTGACGATGATCCACTAAAATCAGCCAACTCTCTTGGCGTTCCTCTTGAAACAACTTGGTATAGGCCTTGCCGGTTTTAGCCATTAACCGCCAGTTAATTCGACGAATCTCATCCCCTAGTTCGTAAGGACGACTCTCTTCATACTCTAAGCCTGCGCCCATAAATCGGCTGCTCTGCTCTCCCTGTTTAAGGGCTTCACTCGGTTTACAGTTTGAGGTGACTTTTTGGGTGAGCATCGCCAGTTCACCTGCTAAATCCACAATCTCTTCGGCCGATAGAATCGGGGCATTCACCGGCGATTGAATGGCTGCCCCACCTTGTTGAAGCAGGCTATCAGGCACACGAGTCTGGCCATTTAGCCAAACAGGCAGTGCAGTCACGACCTGTTGGCTTAGTTGGCGAGCAAGCTGTTTTGAGAGTTGAATAAGAGACAAGGGCGTATCCTAGTGGCTTAAATAGGGGGATGATGACTTAAAATGAGTTTGGCGGGCCATTTAGCTCACGCCTTGGCCGCAAGCGCATCCGTCGTAGGCACGGGTACCAGTCTCACAATCTGCTCAATGATTGAGTCAGGTGTCCACTGCTGGGCACGGCCACTAAAACTCACGATCAAACGATGACGCAGGACATCTGGCAGTAATTTTAGTGCATCATCTGGGGTCACATAATCACGCCCTTGTAACCATGCATAAGCACTGGCAGCATGTAATAACGCAATCGAAGCACGCGGTGAAGCGCCTACTTCCAGCACACCTGATAGGCTTGCATCTAAACTACCCAGCTTTCGAGTGGCAGCAATCAGAGAAACCATATAGCGTTCTACTGGCTCAGACACAAAACACTCGGCCACTTCTCTACGTGCCTCAAGCACTCTATCAGGCGATAAGCAGGCTTGAAGCACCGCTTTGTCACCCCCTAAATGACGCGCTCTGTCGCGACGCAGAATTTCTAACTCCTCTGCTTCGGTTGGGTACTCAAGCACCAAATGCAACATAAAACGATCTAATTGTGCTTCTGGCAGCGGATAAGTACCACTCTGTTCAAGCGGGTTTTGAGTCGCCATTACTAAAAACAGCTCAGGCAGTGGACGTGTTTGTCCCCCTGCTGTCACCTGTTTTTCGGCCATCGCTTCTAGCAAGGCTGATTGTACTTTAGGCGGTGCACGATTAATCTCATCGGCGAGGACAATCTCATTAAAAATAGGCCCTTTAATAAAAGAAAGTGCGCCGGTTTTAATGTCCAACACATCCGAACCCATGACATCACCGGGCATTAAATCTGGCGTAAACTGAATACGTTGAAAACTGGCTTTAACCCCATCAGACAAGGTTTTAACCGCGGTGGTTTTAGCCAGACCTGGTGGCCCTTCTAAGAGCACATGGCCGCCTGTTAGCAAGGCAATCATCATCTTATCTAGCAGGGCTTCTTGACCCACAATCACGTTTTGTAGGTGTGTTTTAAGGGCTTTAAAATCAGTTTGTGTCGACATACTCTATTCCTAGGCAACCCCTTGAAGCAGCTGCGATGTGGCAGGCTATCGGGCGTTCATTTTTATAATTTAACGTGCAATATGGCTTAATGTTAACAAACTCTTATCCGCCTGAGGGGGTTCCCCTAGATGTGGTTTGCAAGAGACAAGCCCTTTCTAAAAAACTTAACCTGACTGTCCCCGCCAATAAGCGATGGATGTCATTTTATCTCAAATAAACCCATTCAACCATCAAGTTGAATAGTAAATTTAAAGCGCTATAATTGCAAGAATAACCTTTCAATGAAACGTGGGTCTCGAAGGACGCGCTCAAGGAGTACATACGGTATGGAAACCTGCAAAACCAATCTAAAGCTCTGTTTATTTGAACAGCTTGCGCAAATCGGTAAATCTCTAGGGCATGCCAACAGATTATTGATTTTAGATGTCTTAGCCCAAGGCAGCTGTCAGGTGGATCTACTCAGCCATAAACTGGGGTTAAGCATTGCCAATGTTTCAAAACACCTACAAACTTTAAAGCAATCAGGCCTAGTTAAGTCGGATATTCAAGGCAGTCAGCGAATTTATAAGCTCAGTGACAAAGCCATCGTGCCCCTCATTCAAACGCTAAGGCATATTGCGGAAAATCAGATGGCTGAAGTGGCTCAACTACTGAATGAAAATCTCAACCCAAGAGCCCCGCTTATGCCCTTTAACCCAAAAGAGCTAAAACAAGCCTTAAAGCAAGACCAAGTCATTCTCCTTGATGTTCGTCCTGAAGATGAGTTTCAAGCAGGCCATATTGAAGGCGCTATTAGCTTACCAATGAATGCGCTCGCTCAACTTAACTCTACCGAAGCACTTCGTCAGCTAGCATGCGGTAAACCCATCGTTGTCTACTGTCGTGGCCCTTATTGCTTATGGTCATATGAAGCCGTTGAAAAATTACAAGCCAGCGGCATTGTCGCCAGTCGAATGGCCGAAGGCTATCCTGAATGGGCCCTACATCAAGCGTAAACCGTCTTTTAAACACCCTTTCTGCTGCGTCCATGTAAATAGTTCGCTTCACTTACATCCCCTTATAGAAAGTGTATACTGAAAACATTGCTCGGTATTACACGCTAAAATCAGTCAGTAAATAACCTTAAAAAGGGGGTTTATGCCACACTCTATTCTTACTGTGATTCTCTTTATCTCGCTCGCTCTTTCTGCCTGCAGTCCCCAAAATAATGCCTCGTTAAAACTCTTAACCAATGCTTGGATTGGCTACTCCCCACTCTTTTATGCCAAAGAAAAAGGCTGGTTAGATGAGCTTAATATTGAACTCTCTACCGTCGTCTCTTTGGGTGAAAGTGCCATGATTTACAATACCGGGAACTTTGATGGGATTACTGGCACTCAATACGAATATGAACAACTTAATAATCAATCAAACAGCCTAATTCCAGTCATCATGTTTGACCGCTCTAATGGCGGCGACATGATATTAAGCAGCCACCCGATTGAATTTTTAGCTGAAACAGATCAAATCATTAATGTGCATTTAGAGCTTAATTCTATTAATTATGTGGTGTTTAAGGACTTTATCCGAACGCACAAACTGGAAGAAAAATCGTTTAACTTTATCAATCAAGATCAAATTAAAACGGTCTCAAGCCTTAAAGATAACTCCCTCAAAACCCCTACCTTAGTCGTCACCTACATTCCCTATAATTTTGCGCTTCAAAAACAAGGGTTTAAGATCATTGCTTCAACCAAGGATATACAAGACTTATTGGTCATCGATAGTCTGTTCATTGCTCAAAATTCCTTAACGTCCCATAAGCAACACCTCGTAGGCCTCAAGCATCGAGTGGATGAAGCTTTGAAGCACCTAGAAGAGAATCCTCGAGCTTATTATGACACTGTTAAAGCCTATTTAGGTAACCCCAGTTATGAAGACTTCATGGCCGGCTTACAGGATATTGAATGGATGAATAACAAGATGCCTAAGCCCGTCTCTGAACGGTTAAATCATACGGGTTTTCCCACCAAGGACCTACTTTAAACCATGCTCACTTTTAATCGTTACTTAATCAGCATCGCTGCCATTACCGCAGTAATCCTATTCAGTAGCTTTTATTTTTTACACTACGAGCAGCAGCAAATTAAATCTAATTTAATCATCCAGCATTATAAAAATGTAGCGATTGAAACCGGTTACCAGTTAAAAACACAGCTCCATAGGTTAAGCGACATCCCCCAGTTACAGTCTCTAATCAATCGTACCACCGCGAAAGAGACCACCATTAAAGCCATCAGCATTGCACAAGGTTCTCATATTCTAATCAGCAGTGACCCTGCTATTAATCAAGTACCCGCAAAGGTCGACAGCCTCTCGATTCTCTCTAGTACATCCACAATCGACATAGAATCCATTCTTAAAAAATACCATTTAACCTACCCTGTCGCCCTGTATGATCAATCAACCCCTGTGAATTTAACCATTATTATTACGATGGATAAAAAAACCGTTAGCCGGTTGCTTAGTGGACACCTTAACCACTTTTTAATCTACCTAGGCCTTCCCACAACAATGCTGCTTATCATGCTCTTCCTCATCTTTAGAAAAACGGTGACGACTCCCCTAGAAACGCTAAGACAGTATGCTTACTATCAATCTTCGACGCCTAAAAAGATGTTTTTGATCGAATTAGAATCCATTAGAGCCTCAATGGTGCAATCCTTCTCAAGGCTAGAAGCAGAAAAGCACGCGCTATATATCTCCTCAAGAGAGGATCACTTAAGTGGCTTACCTAACCGAAACCAATTAAATGAACGTCTAAACTGGCTTATTGAAGAGTCTCATAGAAACAAAAAAAGCTTTGCCTTTCTCTTTTTAGATCTTGATAACTTTAAGCGGGTTAATGACACATTAGGGCACGATGTTGGGGATGAATTACTGATTAAAATGTCTAGTATCATGCAAAAAATAATACGTGAATATGACATTATTGCGCGCATTGGCGGTGATGAATTTGCCATTATCCTATCCGAATACAAAAATCACATTGAACTCAACCACATTATTAATCGCATTTTAGATGAAATATCTAACCCCCTGCTCATTCAAAACAACCCGATTACCGTCTCGGTCAGCATCGGAGTAGCCTTCTACCCCAAAGATGGAACGGATTCTAAAACCTTGATGAAAAATGCTGACATTGCAATGTATGATGCAAAGCATGCTGGTAAAAACCAAATTAAGTACTTTACGGAAGATTTAAACCAGCAAATTATCCAGTCAATCTCAATTGAAAATGACTTAAGAGTTGCCATAAAAGCCTCACAGTTTGAACTCTACTATCAACCAAAAACAGATACCGTTACAGGGGAGATAATTGGAGCAGAAGCTCTAATTCGCTGGAACCACCCAACCAAAGGCCTTGTGCCGCCAGATGTATTTATTCCCATTGCCGAGCAGAGTGGGCTAATCGTCCCTATTGGCCATTGGATTATGGCTACAGCTATGCAGCAACAGGTTAAATTTGTCGAGGAAGGCTTAACCCTCTCAGTCTCTATTAACCTTTCATCAGTCCAGTTTTCACATCAAAATTTTATTCAAGACTTTACAGAAGCCCTTGAGTCTTCTGGTGCACTTCCTAAGGACATCGATGTCGAAGTGACCGAGTCCGTCTTGATGGAATACTCTCAGGCTAATTTAGAGCTGCTGACAAAGATTCGTGAATTCGGTTGTACTATCTCTTTAGATGATTTTGGAACAGGCTATTCATCCCTTGCCTACCTCAAGAACTTCCCGATAGACACGCTAAAGATTGATAAATCCTTCATGGATGAGTATGCCGATCACTCTGGCAAAATATTCATCGAAACCATCATTAACATGGCACATACCCTGCATATTAAAGTCATTGCAGAAGGGGTTGAAACCGAACATCAGTTAAGCTATTTGCAAAGCGTTAACTGTGAACACTACCAAGGATACTATTGCAGTAAACCTGTCCCAGCGAAAGACTTTATTAAAGTCGTTAAAGCTAACAATGGTTAAAATAGCTAGCCGTGCACCAAGGCCTATTGACTGCGCTCCGCTTGCTGTAACTGCTTAAGATCCTTAAGCACTTCAACCACATGAATATCGGGATCTACCTCTCGGTAAATCTTAACGATTGTTCCCGTCGGATCAATGATGAAACTATGACGTTTTGCAAACTTCATAAACAGTAAGTTTAATAAAGCACCATACTCTTTGGTAACCGTCGCATCGCTATCAGCAAGCAGAGAGAATGGTAAGTTAAACTTTTCAGAAAACTTTTTATGACTTTCAATACTGTCAACAGACACCCCCAAAATCACCGATTTCTGATCAATCAAATGATTAATATTATCTCTAAAACTGCACGCTTCCGCAGTACAGCCCGGCGTATCATTTTTAGGATAAAAATAGAGCACCACCCACTGCCCTTGATAAGCACTCAACCGAATAAGCTCTCCTTGCTGGTTCAGTAGCTCAAAGTTAGGAGCCACATCGCCTATCTGAAGTTCATCCGCAACAGCTGCTGAGGCACCCATAGAAACCCACCCAAATACCATCACTGATACCACCAAAGGAACAGCCTTCAATAACTTTTTAAATCCCTTCATAACGCACCCCCTTTTTTAAATAAGTCAATATAGCCAATCAATACCATCTGTTCAAAATAGGAATACCCACAAAAAACAGCACACCCATTTTCATATGAATCCCTAAAATAGATTTTGTTCTGACACCGAAGCCTCATCCAAAGACTATACATCAACCCCTTCTGGTGCATCACTATAGACACAGACATTCCATGCCTCCGCCAAGCCCGTCTCTGCGAGACAATAAGTTTCAAAAAAATTCACAATTTCTGAACGTTGGCAGTGTGCTTCGAAAGCGGCCATATCCGCCCAAATTTCATTAAACATAATTGGAAAACTCGTCCCCTCAGCAAACGGACTGGCAATTTGACGGGTCACGATATACTGTAAACAACCGTCTTCACGCTGAGTATTGGGCTCTAGACCTTGTAACACCTTAAATAACTCGGCTGCTTTGCCTGATTTGGCCTTAAACTGAGCACTGCAATATACTTTTGATGACATCTTTATTTATATCCTATCGGTCGTTCTATTTGATTAATAACTTTATTATCTCAGTTAAAAAGATGCTTTACCCTATAATTTACTTTATAACGACACACTCCTATCTAATATAGGTCCATTATCAGTATATTTATCTTCCAATTTACCAGCCGACTTTAAGAAAGCTTCTATAATAGAATTCACGCTCATTAAATGATAAATACCATGACTAAAAACCAACTATTCCGCCTTGCCCGCCCTCTATTTAAACTGCTTGTTAAGCACCCTAAATATATTTTAGTTCCCCTTGCCATTGGCGCACTTTGGCTCATGTATGAGCTGTTTGTTGCACGCCCCAATATGAGCTATATGGGACTGCCTAAAGTAGAGTCCGGCATTGCTACACAAGGTTGGTCACATGTTTTACGCAATGAAGCTTATCTTCTTGAGTATTCGGAGTCTCTCGCCAACCCGCTTTGGGTGACTTATAAAGTCACAGATCAACACTTTAAAAGCGGTAAACGTCCCAGTGGCTTTAAAGCCGATTGGCGCTCGATTGCAGGCATTCATCATAAAAGCTATACCCATTCAGGCTACGACCGAGGGCACATGGCGCCTAACTACATCATCGCCAGCCGTTATGGAAAGTCGGCTCAACATGAGACCTTTTTGATGACGAATATTACGCCGCAAAAACCCAAATTGAATCAAAAATCCTGGCAGCGTTTAGAGGAGTTAGTTGCAAATGATTTCTCTAAGTGGAATGGCGACTTCTGGGTGGTCACAGGGCCTATTTTTTCAAACACCCCTAAAACCATTAAAGGGACTAAAGTTGCTATTCCAAAAGCCTTCTACAAAATTTTAATTAAGCCAAGTACCCCAGAACGTCCTGCGAAAGCTTTGGCCTTTATCTTTCCTCAAAATGCAAACCCCCGCGCCAGTTTAATGCAATTTGTGACCACCATTGATGAGGTTGAAAAACAGACAGGCATCGACTTTTTCTCAGACTTAGAAGATGAGTTTGAGGAGAGCTTAGAGTCAGGTAAAACCCCTGAAGCTTGGCGTTTAGGTGAAGTGGCAAACCGCCCTTCACGCTATTAAAGCATGATCAAATCTTATCTATAATGAGGGCCACTATCCATGAACCCACATACGCCTAACCTAACCCGTCGCAGCCTGCTTAAAGGCGGGCTATTAGCTCTGACAGGTACAGCGCTTTCAGGTTGTACAGTTTCACAAATACGGCAAAGCATTAGTACCAGCCACCAACTCTATCAAGGCAATGTCTCTCAAGCCGTCTCTGCACACATCCCGGGACTCGGTATTCCTGAAATTGATGGACTATTTAGGCAGCAAGTAGCACACCTGTTAGACGAACTGGCCGCAAGTTGGGGCGAAAAGCGCATTGCGACCCCTAAAGAGTATGTAAAGTACACCGATCACTACCAAAGTCGTGCCTTAATTAATTTCACCACTGGCCGTATTCAAATCGAGACGCTTAGACAATCAAAAACACGAACGGCACTTAAGCAAGCCATCGTTAGCACGCTTTTAACTCCCGAAGACCCTGCTCAAGTAGACCTATTTACCGATCAGGCCATTCAAATGGGAAAGACCCCTTTTCTGTTTGATGTCGTTCGTGATCAAGATAACAAAGCCATTCGCTATGCTTGGCGTGCAAACCGATTTGCAGACTACCTACTTAAAAAAGGCATCAAACAGCGTCAAGACAACAGGAAAACACGTTACTACGTTGTCTTTGAAATGGTTAAAAACTATCAAGGGCAGCAGCAACGCCGCTATCAACTGCCCGTATTGCGCCAAGCCAAACGCTTTCATATTTCCGCCTCTCTGATCTACAGCATTATAGAAACCGAAAGTGCCTTTAACCCCTACGCAGTCAGCCACGCACCCGCTTATGGTTTAATGCAAATTGTGCCAACCACCGCTGGACGAGATGCCTATCAACTGCTGAATAAACGCCGTGGCACGCCTACCAAGCAAACCCTCTTTAGCGCTGCTAAAAATATCGAATATGGCACCGCCTATCTGTCTATTTTGTTTAACCGATATTTATCGGGGATTCACAATCACCAAGCCCAAACGTATTGTGTTACCGCCGCCTACAATACAGGAGCTGGTAACGTGTTAAAAAGCTTTCACCCAGATAGAAATCAGGCTATAAAAACCATTAACCGTCTAACTGCACAGCAGGTCTATACGCACTTAACTCGGAAACTCTCAAGTGCCGAAGCCCGCAACTATGTGGTTAAAGTCACTCGAAACCGACGTAAATACCAGACCTAATCCCCTTACAATAATGCGCGCTAAACGTGCTAAAATTCACCTTAACTTAGCCTTTACACCAAGAGATGACGTTCGTGAAAACAACCCCACCCCTTAGCCAACAACAGCAAGATACGCTATATGCCCAAGCACACGAAGCCGTGGGTGCGTTCCAATTTGATGAGTCCGTGGTGGCAGTATTTCCCGATATGATTCAACGCTCAGTGCCTGGTTATCAAACGATTCTGACAGGGATTGGTGAACTAACCAAAGCGCACGCGCAACCTAACTCAAACCTCTATGATTTAGGCTGTTCATTGGGGGCTGCTACGCTCACCATGCGCCGTAATGTGGAAGGTAAGGCCTGCCATATCATTGCCATTGATAATTCAGAAGCGATGATTGAGCGCGCCAAAACTTATCTACACGCTTATCACTCTGATATCCCTGTCGATTTGCAATGTGCTGATATGACACAAGTCGCAATTAACAATGCCTCCGTCGTGGTGATTAACTTTACCCTTCAGTTTATTGACCCTGATCAGCGTGAACAACTGCTCTCTGATATCTATCAAGGACTCAAGCCGGGTGGCGTCCTCATTGTCTCTGAAAAAATTCATTTTGAAGATACTCAGCTACAAGAGACCATTGAGCATATGCACTTACAATTTAAACGCTCAAACGGCTATTCAGAGTTAGAGATTAGTCAGAAGCGCAGTTCACTCGAAAACGTCCTCATCAGCGACACAGAACAGACCCATCTTGACCGCTTTAAAAAAGTCGGGTTTGAAAGTGCTGGCATCTGGTTCCAAGCCTACAACTTCGCTTCATTCATCGCCATAAAATAATTCGGGGTCAGAACAAAAACTCATAAACAGGTTCGTTGAATTCGCTTCTATCCACGTGCCTTCCTCCTCCCGGTTACCTCGATATGACCCATTTATGTAAAAATGTGCTTTACGTTGAAATCAACTTCCCCTTTAAATCCTTATAAATACACAATAAATCCCTATA
This sequence comes from Gammaproteobacteria bacterium, assembly GCA_013153955.1. Lineage (GTDB taxonomy): Bacteria > Pseudomonadota > Gammaproteobacteria > Thiomicrospirales > Thiomicrospiraceae > Thiomicrorhabdus. The sequence continues at coordinate 10,365 of JAADDM010000265.1, forward strand.
ATATTCATAATAATTTATTCTATAAAAGGTTTCACGTGAAACAACATTACGATACTTTTTGGGCGCGCTTAGATGACACTAAGCTAGCCTCTTGGCAGCAGGCACTTCCACCATTACTCGAAAAAGCACTCAACCCTGAAGGCAATGGCAACCTGCCTCGCTGGCTAACCGCGATGGAGACCATTAAGACCTACTCGACGGCGGTTGACTGTGACCTGCATCAGGCGGCCCTTAAAATAGGGAATGCGAGTGATCTATCAGCAGAACAACAATCTATCTTAAAAGAGACTTTAAAAGCCTTTCACCCTTGGCGCAAAGGACCTTTTAATATTCACGGGATTCACATTGATACCGAATGGCACTCTGACTGGAAGTGGGATCGTGTACGCCCTCACCTAGCACCTTTAAAGGGTAAAAAAGTACTCGATATTGGCTGTGGCAGTGGCTACCATCTATGGCGTATGGCCGCAGAGGGCACAGAGCTAGCGGTGGGCGTTGACCCTAGCCTACTCTCGATGAGCCAGTTTTTAGTGCTTAAACACTTTATTGGTGAGTCTGTTCCGGCCTACTTTCTACCGCTCAC
>JAADDM010000008.1 GCA_013153955.1 Gammaproteobacteria bacterium
GTTCAAGGCATCTCGAAAGGCGATCGCATGGATACCTCCATTCAAAAATCGGTGGAATTGGGGATTACCGCGATTCAACCCGTGTTTACCGAACGCTGTGATGTGAAGTTAACCGCCGACAAACTCGAAAAGCGTCGTGCGCAGTGGCAAGCGATTGTCATTAATGCCTGTGAACAGAGTGGCCGCACAGTCGTCCCCAAAATTTTACCCATTCAAACCCTTTCAGCTTGGTTAGAGCACCTTAACCCAGCTGAACAGGTATTTGGATTGGTACTCGACCCTTATGCACCCTCACGTTTAAGCACCGTCAACGCACCTCAAACAGGGCAATCCATTCAGCTGCTCATTGGGCCAGAAGGCGGATTAACGGAAGCCGAAGTCATGCAAGCCACCGAGGCAGGGTTAACCGCCGTGCAACTGGGGCCACGCATTCTACGTACAGAGACAGCAGGGCCTGCGGTATTGGCGATCCTCCAAAACCAATGGGGCGATTTTTAGCGTCACCTCTGTCATTTATGGGCTGTGATTAAAATAACAATCGTTCTCGTATAGAACAATCACGTTATAATAATGACCATTAACGTACCCACACCACTGAAATCAAATCATGCCAGCCACTCAGCACACGTTTGAGTGAGGTTAATAGAGAGTTATTCATGTCTTCAACAAATCAAGTTCCGCATCTTCAAACCGCGCTTAAAGGGCCGTTACTCGAGCTCGAAAAACACCTATTAAGCCATCGTACAGAGATTGAGTCTTGGTTTAGAAAACAGTTTAAAAATACCCCTGCTCCTTTCTATTGCTCGGTTGATTTACGTAATGCGGGCTATAAGCTCGCCCCCGTTGATACCAACCTATTTCCAGCGGGCTTTAACAACTTGCACCCCGATTTACGCTCTTTGGCCGTTCACGCAGCACAAAATGCAGTCACGCAGGCCTGCCCAACCACCGATGGCGTGTTAATCATTCCTGAAAACCATACCCGTAACACCTTCTATTTAGAGAATGTCTTTGCCCTGCAAACCATTTTAGAAAGTGCCGGCTATGAGGTGCATATCGGTTCGCTTATTCCAGACTTAAACGCCCCCTTATTGGTTGAGCTGCCCTCGGGCAATATGCTCACCCTAAAGCCGTTAGTCCGCGAAGGTGACCGAGTCGGGGTTGATAACTTCTTCCCGTGTGCCGTCTTGTTAAACAACGATTTATCAGGCGGCCGCCCTGAAATGTTAGAGGGCCTCAGCCAGACCTTACTGCCGCCGATGGAGTTAGGCTGGGCAGATCGTTTTAAAATTGACCACTTCCAGCACTACTCGGACGTAACCAAAGCCTTTGCAGAGATTATTGACATTGACCAGTGGCTTATTAACCCAACGTCTATCTCTTGTGGACCGGTGAATTTTAAAGAACGTACCGGGCTAGAAGCGCTGGCAGAAACCGTCAACAAAGTCTTAGAAGACACCCAAAATTATTACGAAACACACAACATTAGCTGTAAGCCTTTTGTGATTGTAAAGTCTGACAGCGGCACTTACGGCATGGCGATTATGTCGGTTAATAGTGCGGATGACATTCTTAACTTAAACCGCAAACAACGCAACAAAATGGCCTCTGTTAAAGAAGGCCTTCAAGTTGAGCAGATGTTGGTGCAAGAGGGAGTCTACACTTACGAGACCATTGAAGAAGCAGTGGCTGAACCGGTGGTGTATATGATAGGCAGTCAAGTTGTTGGAGGCTTCTACCGTGTACATACCGGTAAAACGGCAACGGATAACCTAAACTCACCCGGGATGCATTTTGAGCCACTCTCTTTTGAAGAGTCTTGTGCACTGCCCGATGATAACCAGACCCCTGATGCCAGTCCAAACCGTTTCTACGCTTACGGCGTCATTGCACGACTGGCCTTGTTGGCTGCTGCCCGTGAAATAGCCGATGCCAAAGAGGCTTTAACCGATTTAGCAGATATTTAATCTGTAACGGAATGGTTAAGCTGATTGCGGCTTGGCCAATGTTATTCGTTTTTTTAGGCCTGCCTTAATCATGGCCTGAATAACCGTTCCTTTATCCATGTAAGCCGAATCAGACACTCTTTTTATAAACCTGTTTAGCACTAAGTTACCCTTACTCAAGTCCTTTGACACTCTTACTTGCTATGATTTAATAACACACACGTTATTGCGCTATGTTCATCAACTTACCCAGCTTCAACCTATATTGATGACATAGCTTACCTTACCCAGATAGGTCACATTATGTCTACACTCAACCTAGAAACAAACCCTAAACAGCCCGCTAATTTTTCACTTTTTAATCTCGGATTTCGCCCCTTCTTTTTAGGCGCGGGCATCTTTTCCAGCTTGGCGATTCTGCTTTGGTTAATGCTTTTTCAAGGCATGATGACTCTACCTGTAGACAATATAACCCTCACAGAGTGGCATAGCCACGAGATGATTTTTGGCTTTACTCTGGCCGTTGCAACCGGTTTTCTGCTCACGGCGGTCAAAAACTGGACGGGGGTGAACACCCCTTCGGGTGCGCCCCTTGCGATACTCTTCAGCCTCTGGATTGGTGGACGAATTGGCTGGTTTTTACCCGCCTTGCTACCAAATTTAAGCTTTGAAATACTGCTGGTCACTGCCGCATTCGATTTGCTGTTTAACCTCTATTTTGCCATCGCCTTTGCACAGCCTATCTTGAAAACGAAGCAGTGGAAACAGACAGGCCTGCTCGCTAAAGTCATGCTGATGGGATTGTTCAATGCCATCTTTTACTTAGGCGTATTTGGCATCATAGATGATGGCATCTGGCTAGGCACCTATGGCGGATTTTTCATTATTCTCGCCCTTGTCTTAAATATGGGTCGTCGAGTGATTCCCTTCTTTATCGAAAAAGGGGTTGCCGAAACGGTCACCTTAGCCAATCCAAAGTGGATTGACCACGGCAGTTTAGGCCTATTTTTGCTGCTCACACTCTCTGAGCTATTTGCCCAAAGCCCTAAGTTAACCGCGGTAATCGCCCTATTGCTGTTTTTTGTAGGGAATATGCGCCTCATTAACTGGTATACCCCTGGCATTTGGGCAAAACCCATGCTGTGGAGCTTATATTTAGGCATGGTCTTTATTCAAATGGGCTTTGCTTTTTATGCTATCGAAGCATTTATTCCGGGGTTTAAATCACTGGCAATTCACGCCTTGACCATGGGCGGTATCGGCCTCATTACCCTAGGGATGATGACCCGGGTTAGCCTAGGACATACCGCGCGCAATGTGAACGAACCGCCAAAGAGCCATGCCACCATTCTTAGACTGATTGTTTTAGCAACGCTCATCAGAACGCTGTTTCCGGCCCTATTACCCGAACACTATGCACTCTGGATTATGCTCTCTCAATTTTTATGGATAAGCGCCTTCGCACTCTTTACGGTACGCTTTGCGCCTATGCTGATTCAAAAACGGATTGATGGTCATTTTGGGTAACCACTTTGACTCTCCCTGACAGCAAAGTACAATAGGACGCAGCCACGTGCTGGACAAGGCTTCAAAATACACGCTCTTAACTTAGGGCGTACACACTCGCAAAGGATTAAAAATGCTCAAAGTTGGCATCGTCATGGACCCCATCCAAAACATTAAACCGCACAAAGACAGCTCCTTTGCGATGTTGCTTGAAGCACAGAGACGCGGTCACGAGCTGGTCTATATGCAGCCCGAAGACCTCTACCTAAAAAATGGGCAGGCCTATGCCATCACCAGTGCGCTTAAAGTATGGGACAGACCCAAAGACGAGCAGTTTTTTGGCTTTGGTCAGAGCTTAGATGTGCCGCTCAACACCCTAGATATTATTCTCATTCGTCAAGACCCCCCATTCACAAATGACTACCTCTACAGCACGCATATTCTGGAGCAGGCAGAAGCCGAAGGGGTACTGGTGGTCAACAAACCACAAACGTTACGTGATGCCAATGAGAAACTGTTTGCAAGCTGGTTTCCTCAATGCATTCCCCCCACACTGGTCACCGCTAACGCCGATAAACTGCGCACCTTTATCCAAGACCATCAGGACACCATTCTAAAGCCGCTTGATGCGATGGGCGGCGCGTCTATCTTTAGAGTCAAGCAAGATGACCCTAATATCAGCGTCATTATTGAGACCATGACAGACCATGGCAAACACCATATTATGGCGCAAACTTTTCTGCCGGAGATTGCCCAAGGGGATAAACGCATTCTCATCATCAACGGTCAGCCAATCGACTATACCCTTGCGCGTATTCCCGCCAAAGGCGAAACCCGAGGCAATATCGCAGCCGGTGGTTCAGGCGTGGGCATGGCCATTACCGACCGAGAGCGTTGGTTGTGTGAACAGATTGCCCCCACCCTGAAAGCAAAAGGCCTCTACTTTGTTGGCTTGGATGTTATTGGTGACTATATCACCGAAATTAACGTTACCAGCCCTACCTGTATTCGTGAGCTAGACAGCCAGTTTCAGCTCAATATTGCAGGCCTGCTATTTGACAGTTTGGAAGCACAGATTCACCTAAACCGCGCTTAAAAAGGAAAATAGCTAGAGGGCATCAGCTTGATGCCACGCTATTTTGTCCTTTAAACGATGTGTGCCAACGCCACCACAAACACATAGCCACTCAACAAACCTAATGAGTAACCACCGTATTTTGTCTATCGCCTCTGTAAACACCCGCTTCGTGCTCTTAATCACTCTATTCATACTGTCGATTGCTGGGTGTAGCAACGAAAAACAGACCCCGCATCAAGCCACCATTGTCGTCTTTGGAACGCTTGTTGACATCACGGTTTATCATGAAGATGCCAAGCAGGCTAATCTTGCCATTCAGCAAGTTGAGCAAGATTTCCACCGCTTTCATACTCAGTGGCACGCATGGGAACGCGGCGGAATTGTCAGTAAAATCAACGCGGCCATCGCCAGTGAAACCCCCATTACCGTGGCCGACTCGGTGAAACAGTTTATTCTGACCTCTCAACAGCTGACACGACAGAGCCAAGGCTTGTTTGATCCGGGCATTGGTCAACTGATTGCACTCTGGGGCTTTCATTCCGAAGCTTGGCAAGGGCCGCCACCAAGCGATCAAGCCATTCAAGCTTGGTTAGCCCATCGCCCCAGCCTATTAGACCTCTATTTTGAAGGGCATACCCTGCGCAGTAAAAACCGCTACGTGCAACTCGATTTTGGTGGTAATGCAAAAGGCCTCGCCATTAATATGGCGCTGAGTAGCCTAGAAAAAGCGGGCATTCATAATGCCATTGTCAGCATCGGTGGCGACATGAAAGCGATGGGATTAAAAAACAACCAGACCTGGTCGGTTGGGATTCAATCTCCACAATCCCCCTCCAAAATACTCGCCTCACTGCACCTCAACAGTGGCGAAAGTATCGTCACTTCGGGTACGTATCAACGCTATTTTGAGTGGCAAGGGCAACGCTATGCACATGTTCTCAACCCCAACACGGGCTATCCTGCCCACAGTTTCTCCTCGGTGACCGTACTGCACCCGGATGCCATCACCGCCGATGCTGCGGCCACTGCACTGTTAATTGCAGGGCCGAATGACTGGCTAAATATCGCCCAGAAAATGGGCGTAGATCACGTTTTATGCCTCACAGAAACGGGGGATATTTTACAAACCCCCAAGATGGCAAGTCGCCTTAAAATGCGCTAAACAGAGTGCCGACCGCTCAGCCCATCTCTCCCGTATAAACCGCAAAGTGATTTAAGCCTAAAGCCTCGTCTTTTTGCCTGTGCGACCCCCTACCGCTCTGTTATAATTCGGCTTATGAAACAGATGCCCTCTTTAGAACACCATTTTCTGATTGCCATGCCCTCTCAGGACGACAGTTGGTTTGAAAAAACCGTTATTTATATCGTTGAAGACAACGAGCATGGCACGATGGGCTTAGTCACCAATTTTGCACACAGTTTCAGCATTCATGACCTGCTTAACCACTTTGAGTTTAGCCCGCACCCCGACAGCCCGTTTTTGGATAAAACCGTATTACGAGGCGGCCCAGTCGATTTAGAACGCGGGTTTATTCTGCATAACCCTGCGGGTCACTGGAAAAGCTCCATGATTCTGCCCGACAACTTAGCCATGACCGTCTCCGACGACTTCATTGAAGCCCTGAGCAACAACCAAGCCCCTGAATCATTTTTGGTCTGCTTAGGCTTTTCAGGTTGGAAGCCCGGACAACTTGCCCAAGAGCTACAAAGTAATGCGTGGCTCACCATCCCCTACAACGAAGCACTGCTCTTTGAAACGCCGATTGAAACCAAGTGGGAAGTCGCCTTGGGCACCTTAGGCATCTCCCCCGAATTTTTAACCTTGGAGGCGGGCAATGCCTAAAAAAACCAACGCATCAAATCCGATTACAGGCGTGGTGATTGGCTTCGATTTTGGTCTGCGTCGCATCGGTGTGGCCATTGGTCAAACCATTACCCAAACGGCCAGCCCTGAAACCATTGTCAAAAGTAAAGATGGCAAACCTGACTGGGCGCACATTACCCAACTATTTGAAGCTTGGAAGCCTAGCGCCATCGTTGTTGGCCTGCCGATGCGCTTAGATGGCAGCGAGCAAGCCTTAACGCAACCTGCGCGTAAGTTTGGGCAACGATTAAGTGGTCGCTATCACTGCCCTATTTTTTATATGGAAGAGCAGTTAAGCTCTATTGAAGCCGAGCGTCGGGGTCTTAAACAGCAGCACATTGATGACCACGCGGCACAAATCATTTTGGAAAACTGGCTCGAAGCAAATACGCGAAGCCAACTTTAAAGGTTGTTTTTAAGGTTGTTTAATAGACGCTCATTAACCCTCTGAACTTCATAAGATTTTATAACGGGACACTGCATGACTGAACTGAATATCAATACCGACGCGCTCATCACCGAGATTGTTCAAAAAATTCAAGCCCTCACCATTATGCAACACGCCCCCAAAATGATCGGCATTAGAACGGGCGGTGAGTGGGTAGCACAGCAACTACATCAACATCTTGACCTACCCGATGCCCTAGGCGTGATTGACATCTCTTTCTATCGGGATGATTTCTCTAAAATTGGCCTCAATCCTACGACCAAGCCCTCGGATATTCCTTGGGCTGTTGATGATCAACATATTATTCTGGTTGATGATGTGCTCTACACTGGCCGTACAACCCGCGCCGCACTCAATGAAATCTTCGATTATGGTCGTCCAGCCAGTGTCACCTTAGTCGCCCTGCTTGATCGTAAAGGCTGTCGTGAACTGCCTTTTCAAGCCGATATTATCGGCCTCGCACTTGAGTGCAGTCAAACCATTAAGTTAACCGGGCCTACGCCCCTAAAAGTGACCATTGTAGAACAGAGTGAGGAGCGCGCATGAGCAAGTTAGCAGGCCCAAATATACAGCTAAATGAACTCGGTAAACTGCACCATTTCTTAACGCTTGAAGGCTTAAAACACCATCATCTGACAGAAATTTTAGACACCGCCGAATCGTTTATTAATCCTAATACCAAAGAGATTAAAAAAGTCCCCGTACTGCGCGGTAAGACCATCATGAACCTGTTCTTTGAGCCAAGCACGCGTACACGAACCACCTTTGAAATTGCCGAAAAACGTCTATCTGCCGATGTTGAAAGCTTAGACATCCAAACCTCTGCGACCAAAAAAGGCGAGTCTCTGCTCGATACTCTGTGGAACTTACAGGCGATGCAGACCGACATGTTTGTCATTCGCCACGCCCAAAGTGGCGCGGCACAATTTTTCTCACAGCACGTCGCCCCCCATGTTCACGTATTGAACGCAGGAGATGGTCAACACGCCCATCCCACACAAGCGATGCTGGATATGTTTACCATTCGTAAACACAAAGGCGATGTCTTTGACTTAAAAGTGGCCATTGTGGGGGATGTACTGCACAGCCGAGTGGTACGCTCACAAATCCAAGCATTGAGCATTTTAGAAGCCCGCGAAATTCGGGTGGTCGGTCCAAAAACCCTCATGCCAGAAAATCCCGAGGCTCTCGGCGTACACGTTTATCATGATATGGAAGAGGGCATTAAAGATGTCGATGTCATTATCATGGTACGCCTGCAAAATGAGCGCATGACCAGCGCCCTAATCCCCAGTGAAAAAGAGTTCTTTAAACTCTACGGATTAACCGAAGCCCGCTTGGCCTTAGCCAAACCCGATGCGATTGTTATGCACCCGGGGCCGATTAACCGCGGTGTAGAAATAGAGTCTGCGGTGGCCGATGGTCCACAGTCGGTTATTTTGGAGCAAGTCACTTATGGGATTGCGGTACGAATGGCGGTGATGTCCATCATCATGAGTAATGCGGCACAACTCAGCCAACACCGAGCCGAAAAAGAGGCCGCACAAGCCAGCCTTGACTTAGAAGACCCTCAAAATACAGCACCCCCGACGGAGGCAAACACATGAGATTAGTGATTAAAAATGGACGAGTGATTGACCCTAGCCAAAGCCTAGACGAAGTTACTAACCTCTACATTACTCGCGGACGTATTGCTGGCATTGGCTCAGACGCGCCCGAAGGTTTTACAGCCGATCAGGAAGTTGATGCAACAGGTAAATGGATTCTACCAGGTCTGGTTGATTTGCAAGCACGCTTAGGCGAACCCGGCAGTCATTATGCAGGCAGTATCGCCTCTGAAACCAAAGCGGCAGTGGCAGGCGGCATCACCAGTATCTGCTGCCCGCCTGATACGTCACCCGTCAATGATTCACAAGCCGTTACCGAACTGCTACAGCGTCGTGCACGTCAAGCTGCCACCGCCTTTGTCATGCCCATTGGCGCACTGACTCAGGGGCTAAAAGGTGAACGTCTAAGCAACATTCACTCGCTTAAACAAGCGGGCTGTGTGGCCGTAAGCCAAGCAAACACCCCCATTCAGAATCCGCTCACGCTTAAAAACACACTGGCCTATAGCTCAACTCAAGACCTTGTTGTCATGCTGCGTTGTGAAGACCAAGCCATTAAAAATGGCGGTGTTGCCCACAGTGGCCCGGTCAGTTCTCGCTTAGGCCTGCCTGAAATTTCTGCATCCGCAGAGACAGTGGCACTTGCAAGAGACCTTATTTTGGTTGAAGAGTCCGGTATTAAAGCCCACTTCTCACAACTCTCCTGTGCGCGCTCTGTTGAGATGATTGCCGAGGCTAAAAAACGCGGCCTAAACATTACCTGCGATGTCGCGATTCATCAGCTACATCTTTCAGAGATGGATGTTTTAGGCTTTAACAGCCTCTTTCATGTCTCTCCACCTTTGCGCAGCATGCAGGATAAACACGCCCTATTAGCAGGCGTTAAATCAGGCATTATTGATGCTGTCGTCAGTGATCATACACCTCTCGCAAAAGACGATAAATTACTGCCTTTTGGCGAGAGTATGCCGGGTATTAGTGGCTTGGAAACCCTTCTGCCATTGCTACTCAAACTGGTTCAGGATAACGGTTTAGACTTACTGACCGCCATTCGCTGTGTGACGCAAGCCCCCGCTGAGATTTTAGGCGTGCAAAAAGGCACTTTAAAACCCAATAGCTCAGCCGACCTCTCCATTATCAATCCTGAAGGCGTTTGGACACTCAGCCCCGAGACGATGGTCAGTGCAGGCCAAAATAGCCCATTCCACGGCTGGGAGTTTGTAGGGCAAGTAGAACAGACTTTCTTCCAAGGTCGACCTGTTTTTCGCAGTGCACAAGAAGCCAAGCGTTAGTATTTAAAGACCTAGCGTAAAGCTGTCATGCAACAGTAAAACGTAACAGTGAAATGCGAGGGTGTAATTAAGGGCGAAGGTCGCCCTTAATCGTAAGGTAAGCCTGTTGAAATCTGATTACGCATGATTAAATCCCCCTTTAAAAACAGAAGAGTTTATCCGTGTCCCGCTCACAATCCTACTCCATTCATCAAGCTCAACAGATCCCACAGCAAGGAGGGGTCTGGCTGATTAAATTCACGCTTGAAGCACACTCCCCCTCACCTTTTAGCATTGATAGCCACTTTAAGCTCGTCGGCTCAGAGGCAAATTTCAGTCTATTCCAACAGAGTGTCACCCAACAAGGGTTAGCGTTACAGCTCTTTAGCGACCAGCCACTTTCAGAGACACTGCTCAATACCAGCAGCACGACCAATACCCTAGTCTGCACTCATGCCAGCTCCCTTCGGGAAGATGCACTTTCAAACGACGTAAATACGCTTATTATCGGTTCAGACTTAGCCCTCGCCAACGTTTTTTATCTCGCAAAACAGCGCGCGCAATTTAAACAGCACACAAGCCATACCCTCGCCCTGCTACACTGCACGCAAGACTTTCCGTTTAAGGTCAAGCCCGCCCGGTTCATGGTGCATGATCTACCACCAGAGGCCATTGGCGCCTGTCCGTTATTAGAAGACTGGACAATCAGTAATAGACTGGCAAGCGACCAAGGCCATCCCGGCTGTTTCGATGGCCCTCTCGAACAGCTACTTGCCAACTGGCTCACTCAAAAAGCGACCAACGAGGCATTAGTCCCCTGGCAGATCATAGCCTGCATGTCGCCTGAAATGTATCAAAAATGCCAAGCTGCTTGTAAGCCGTATCCTTGGGTAACCTTAATCGGCTTGACCTCCTCACAACTTGTTAACGAGAGCGAAATGCAAGAAATATTGGGAGACAAACCCCTTATGGAAAACCTTGCGAACGGATTAGATGATTTTAAAAAAGGGGATTACGACCTTGTTTAAATATAAAATTACCGAGATAAACCCTCCCTCCTTTTTATAGCGTTCTTAACACGCTCACTGAATAGGTGCTAGTCCTCCAAGGTTTCAATAGA
>JAADDM010000223.1 GCA_013153955.1 Gammaproteobacteria bacterium
GGGGCTGTCCTAACCAATGATGACAGCATCTATGCAAATGCCCACATGTTTGCAGACCATGGCCACGATCACGTCGGTATGGATCGAGGCGCTGAGAGCCACCCTATTATGGGGAATAATTTCCGTATCTCCGAGATGAATGCTGCCGTTGGTGTGGCTCAGTGGCGCAAGCTACCGCGTATTTTAGAGACGCAACGCCGTAACAAAAAAGCCTTAAAAGACGCTTTAAAGCAGTACCCAGAAGTGACCTTCCGCGAGCTTCCGGATGAAGCTGGCGATAACGCTGGATTTTTAAGCATCTTCTTACCCACCGAAGAGCGTGCGCGTGAAGTGACTGCACAGTTAGGCGAAGCGGGTGTCCCTGCTGTCTTTTATTGGTATGGAAACAACTGGCACTACCTTAAAAACTGGACCCACATTCAAAACATGACAGCATCGGCTAAACTGCCCATTGAACTGATTGAAGACCGTCCAGACTATACCCAAATTAAAACCCCTAAATCAGATGCTATTATTAGCCGTACGGTTTCAATGCTGATTCAGTTATCATGGTCTGAAGAAGATATTCAGTCTCGTATTGATGCATTTGCAACCGTATTTAAAAAATAAGACCAAGGATTAAACTAGATGAAGTTTCGTAATTTTAAAACCGTTCCTAAAATGATTTTTGGTCGTGGCGCATTTGATCAGCTCGACGATGTACTGGCAGATGAACGTGAAAAAATCGGCGATTTTGTCGTCTTTTTAGTTGATCAAGTTCACCAAGATAAGCCGTTAGCTGAACGCATTCCAGCCACCGATAAAGATATGGTTATCTGGTTAGATGTTACTGATGAGCCTAAAACAACTTATGTAGATGCGCTGACAGAGCAGGTTCAAGCCTTTGCCAGCGAACGCAATAATGGCCGCAACCCCGTCAGTGTGGTCGGGTTAGGCGGAGGGTCAGCCCTAGATTTAGGGAAAGCGGTTGCCCTAATGCTCACCAACGAAGGCGGCTCTGCCTCATATCAAGGGTGGGACTTAATTAAAAACCCTGCGATTCATCACGTGGGTATTCCTACTATTTCTGGGACAGGAGCAGAAGCTTCTCGCACCACCGTATTAACGGGGCCAGATAAAAAACTGGGCATGAACTCAGATTACACCGTTTATGACCAAATCATCATGGATCCAGATCTCATTCAAGGTGTCCCTGCTGACCAATGGTTCTATACAGGAATGGATTGCTACATTCATAACATCGAAGCCCTTAACGGCACCTACATTAATGAGTTTGCCAAAGCCTTTGGTGAGAAGTCTCTAGACCTCTGTAACCAAGTCTTTCTACAAGACCACCCTGACTCAGACGAAAAGTTAATGATGGCCTCTTACATGGGCGGACAAAGCATCGCATACAGCCAAGTGGGGGCGTGTCACGCACTTTCGTACGGCCTATCTTATGTCATGGGCTATCACCACGGCATTGGTAACTGTATCGCCTTTGATGTACTTGAAGACTTCTATCCAGAAGGCGTTAAAGTCTTCCGTGAAATGATGAAAAAGCACAATATTACCCTACCAAAAGGCGTAACCAAAAACCTATCTGAAGCTGATATGGACAAGATGATTCGTACCGCTTCTGGGTTAGCGCCTCTATGGGAAAATGTCTATGGTCCAAGCTGGAAAGAGAAAGTAACGCCTGAGTTGTTACGCAGCCTATACTCAAGAATGTAAAATTTGAGAGTCTCTTTTAGTGCCTAGCTGCGTTAGCCTTATCGTCGTTTAGTAAACTAAACTTCCTCAAAGACTGCCTTGCTAGGCCTCTAAAATAGACACCAAATTACATTAGAGCGCCTTTTTAAAGCACCTTGTAACGTGAATCTTAATCGTCGTTCAGTAAGCTAAGCTTCCATAAAGACTGACCTTGCTAGACCTCTAAAATAGACACTAAATTACATTAGAGCGCCTTTTTGAGTACTTTGTAACGTAAGTCTTAATCGTCGTTTAGTAAACAAGCTTCCTTTAAAGACTAACCTTGCTAAGGCTTTAAAATAGGTCTGTAAATGACTTTATTCTATCCCTCAACCCTTTGCCCTAAGAGCCTTTTACTATGAACACTTATGTTTTTATCCCTGCCCGTTATGGGTCTTCTCGTCTTCCCGGTAAACCGCTTAAACTGATTGATGGTAAGCCGATGATTCAGCATGTATATGAACGCATCTCTAAAGCCAAAGGATTAGCGGGCGTGTACATTGCAACGGATGACGAGCGTATTAAGGCAGTGGTTGAAGGCTTTGGTGGACAGGTCGTTATGACCCCTGTGGAAGCAGCATCTGGGACAGACCGTATTGCAGCAGCGGCAAACGCGGTTGGCTTAAAGGCCGATGACTTAATCGTCAATGTTCAGGGTGACCAACCACTGGTTCATCCAGAATCGATTGAAGATGTTATCTCACCGTTTGTTGCTAAAGATTACGATGGTAGCTTTGAGATGAGTACGCTCTCTTTCAAAATCATCAATGAAGCAGAAATCACCAACCCTAAAGATGTCAAAATGGTGATGGATGTGAATGGCTTTGCCCTCTACTTCTCTCGTGCGACCATTCCTCATGGACGTGATTACTGGGATCATGACAGCTTTAAGCATCTTGGCATTTACGCGTATACTAAAGGCTTTGTTGATACCTTTAACGCCCTGCCAATGGGACGTTTAGAGGACATTGAAAAGCTAGAGCAGCTGCGTGCTTTAGAGTATGGCCATAAAATCAAAGTGGTAGAGAGCAAATGGGACTCCCCAGAAGTTGATCTACCCGGCGATATCGCCATTATGGAAGCTTTGTTACAAGCAGGCCATTAACCGCCCAACGCCCTCAGTTGCATCTGCACTTGACGGCATAAAACAACTCTTCCTGAAGGCGATGCATGCTCTACCAACTGTTCATTCGACTCCTTAGCCCACTCATCTGGTTACTCATTCTCGTAGAGGCGTTTAAACGTAAAACAGGCGCAGGCTTTGTCTTACAACGCTTGGGCATCTATTACCCTCCCGCCACACTAACGCCCAATAAACAACGCATCTGGCTACACTGTGCATCTGTCGGAGAGGTCAAAGCAGCAGAGCCGCTTATTCTGGCACTGCAAGCAGATCACGACCTCATCATTACCACCAACACCCCAACGGGCAAAGCCTTTGTTGAGCGCCTTTTTTCTAATCAGGTGAGCCACTACTACCTGCCGATGGACTGGCCCTGCGCGATTCACCGATTTCTCAATCAGGTACAACCCGATGTCTGCTGGATATTGGAAACCGAAATCTGGCCTAATCTCTATCAAGCTTGCCACAAACGCGGTATTGCCGTCAGCATTATCAACGCGCGTATCTCTGCCAAAACACTTAATGCTCCTACCTGGCTCAAGACCGCTTACCGACAGAGCCTGAATACAGTTTCACACGTATTAGCCCGCTCTCAAGCCGAAGCAGATCGGTTTATTCAGCTAGGCGCGGACCCTAAAAAAGTTCAAGTCTTAGGCAATTTGAAATATGCACAAATTAATACCGTGTCTCATTCCGAACGCCCCATTAAACGTGATTATATTCTGCTCGCTTCTAGCCATGCAGATGAAGAGCTTGAGATTAGCCAGGCCTGGTTAAAGCAGAATCGATCCGAATTATTCGTCATTGTGCCGCGCCATCCTAAGCGCAGTGAGCGCATTCAAAAACAGTTACGTCCGCTTGATAACGCCTTAAAAGTTGCTAGCTTAGGCGAAACCCCCAATGCAGATACTCAGCTATTTTTAGATGATCGACTGGGCCAGTTAATGCCCTTGTTTGAACATGCAAAACTGGTCATTATGGGCGGAAGCTTCGTGCCTAAAGGCGGCCATAATGTACTAGAACCGGCGGCTTACCAAAAAGCCATTATCACCGGACCTGATATGTCTGACTTTGAAGAGGAGACCCAGTTGCTACTCTCTCAACAGGGTATTGTGCAGTGCAATGACCTCTCCGAACTCAACGAACAAATGTTGGCCTTAATTACCGATAAAATGAAATGCAAAACACTTGGCCAACAAGCCTATCAAACGGTCGAAGCTCAAAAAGGGGTGCTTGCACGCTACTTGAAAACACTGATTCGTTAGTGACGCTTTAAATGTGCTTTAAAAAAATTTAAAGCGTCATCATTCAAAGTTTGACCCCAAAACCCCTCTTTTCAGCGCTAGCCTCTTTATTTTTTTCAAATATTAATGATCCTTTCGTGTAAAATACCCGATTACCTTTAAATTTAAGTGGGATCACGAATATGGCACGCGTCACAGTAGAAGATTGTTTAGATCAAGTAGAGAACCGTTTTGAGCTTGTAATTTTAACCGCCAAGCGCGCGCGTCAAATTGCAAACGGTGCTGAGCCAACTGTTGAGTGGGATAACGACAAGCCAACCGTTGTGGCACTGCGTGAATTAGCGGCAGGCACGATTGACTCTGAAGTGGTTCTAGCAGATCCAAACACGCCTCCTTTCTTTAGCTAGTCCCTTTAGTAGAGAACCGCGTCACCTATGCCCACCCCAAACTCCACTGCTGGCTTAATCGAAAAAGCCTCAAAATATCTATCGCCTGAACAGGTCGCTAGAATTCAAATTGCCTTAGAGTTTGGCGCGTTGGCGCATCAAGGTCAGACCCGTAAATCGGGCGAAGACTATATCTGGCACCCAGTTGCGGTCGCCGAAATCCTAGCAGAGATTCAACTCGATCAAGAGAGCCTCATTGCGGCCATCTTACATGATGTTGTTGAAGATACCCCCTACACCAAAGCAGACATTACCGAACGATTCGGTGAAAGTGTCTCTGAAATTGTAGATGGCGTCACAAAGCTCGGTAAACTCCAGTTCGATACCCCTCAAGAAGCCCAAGCTGAAAACTTTCGTAAGATGATTCTTGCGATGGCGCGTGATATTCGCGTGATTCTCATTAAGCTTGCTGACCGTCTGCATAACATGCGTACTTTAGGTGTGATGCGTCCTGATAAGCAGCGTAGAATCGCCCATGAAACCCTTGATATCTTTGCACCAATCGCGGGACGTCTCGGGATCAATGCCATTCGTATTGAGCTGGAAGACTTAGGCTTTAAAGCGATGAATCCAACACGTTATGCTGTACTTGAAAATGCGGTTAAAAAGGCGCGAGGCAATCGTAACGAAGTCATTGAGCAGATTACTGATACCATTCAAAACCGCCTAGACCAAGAGAATATTCCAGGTAAGGTATTGGGACGTGAAAAGCATCTCTATAGCCTCTATAAAAAGATGAAAAATAAGCGTCAACGCTTCGCAGACATCTTGGATATTTTTGCCTTTCGTATTCTGGTCGATACCGCAGATGAGTGTTACCGAACACTGGGATCACTTCACTCTCTTTATAAGCCACTGCCCGGCCGCTTTAAAGACTATATCGCCATTCCAAAATCGAATGGTTACCAATCTCTGCATACCGTGCTGTTCGGGCCTTATGGCGTTCACCTTGAAGCCCAAATTCGCAGCACCATTATGCATGAAGTATCCGAACATGGTATTGCAGCACACTGGCAGTACAAGCAAAATGACCCCGATAAGATATCGCCTGTTTCTAACGTTGATTTGCGTGCGCAGGAGTGGGTTAAAAGTTTATTAGAAATTCAGCAGAGCGCAGGAAATTCACTCGACTTTTTAGAGAACGTTAAAATTGACCTTTTCCCTGATGTCATTTATGTCTTTACCCCAAAAGGCGACATTATCACCCTGCCAAGAGGCTCTACACCAGTTGATTTTGCCTACGCGGTTCATACCAATATTGGTCACTCAACCATTGGCTGTCGAATTGATAAAAAGATGGTTCCGTTACGTACACCACTTGAGAGTGGCAAGACCATTAACATCATCAAAGGGCCTGAAGCACACCCTAACCCTGCTTGGTTAAACTTTATTAAGACCGCCAAGGCACGCTCACAAATTCGTCACTTTATGAAGCATCAGCAATCAGGCGATGCCATTCAGCTTGGGCAGAGAATTCTGAGTAAGTCATTACGCAAGTTCAACATGGCCTACGAAGGCCTAACGGCTGAAATCCGTGAAGAGCTGATGAAAGTACTGAACATTGATAAGTGGGATTTACTACTTGAAGATTTGGGTTCAGGAAACCGTATGGCCCCCCTTGTTGCCAAGCAAATTCATGATGCTGTACTCGGATCAGATGACAAAATTGAAGTTCCGAAACACCTTGGACAAGATGCGCCTCTGCCTATTTCAGGCACAGAAGGAATGGTCATTCATTTTGCCAACTGCTGCCACCCTATTCCCGGAGATGAGATTGTTGGCTTTATCAGTATTGAAAAAGGCCTTGTTATCCATCGGTGTGGCTGTCACAACATTAAACACAGCAAAAACAACCCTGATAAGACCCTAGAAGTTCATTGGGAAGAAGATGTAGAAGGGACTTTTTTAGCGGATATTCAATTAGAAGCGGTTAATAAACGCGGAACCTTAGCCAACATTGCGAATGAAATTGCTAAAAATAATACTGATATTGAACGTGTGCGCTCTGAGGATAAAGACGAGACTTATAGCCTGATGCAGTTTACCATCACCGTGCGTAATCGCGTTCACCTTGCTCAGGTGTTACGCCGCTTAAAACAGCTGCCGATTGTAGACAAAGTTCACCGACTTTAAAATAGTTAGCGCTATTTAGAGTCAATAAAACCTAATTTAAGCCGTTTAAACGGTGTTCAATACAAACAAGCCAAAAAAATTAAGGATTGACTCATGCGCGAAATCATCTCAACCCCCGATGCCCCACAAGCTATTGGTACTTACTCTCAAGCGGTTAAAGTGGGCGATACTGTCTATCTATCTGGGCAAATCGCCCTCATTCCAGAGACGATGGAGATGCGTGAAGGCGATATTTCTGAACGTATTCATCAGGTGTTTAAAAATCTAACCGCCGTTTGTGAAGCCGCTGGGGGTTCATTACAGGATATTGTTAAGCTGAACATTTTCTTAACTGATATGAGTCATTTTGCAACGGTTAATGAGATTATGGCACAGTATTTTGTTACGCCTTACCCTGCCCGTGCGGCCGTTGCCGTAAAGCAACTGCCTAAAGATACTGATGTTGAGATGGATGGTGTTATGGCGCTTTCTGCTTACTAAAGATCCCTTTGATAAAAATATTTTATCAAAATCCAGATTCAAAAAAGCCGAGATTGTCTCGGCTTTTTTGTACCCTACCATTTATCCGATACCCTCTGACAAACAAGCTTAACGGGTTAGATAAACTACGCCTCTTCCTCTAAGAAATCTTTCGGAAAGGCCTGTAAATCTTTGGTCATTTTTCTAACCTTTTTCTGAGCGTTAATATATTTAATGTTACCAATGTTCAAACGAGTCATCGACTCTTTAGCTTGTAAGCGTACTTCATCCGTCAAGTAGCGAGCCTCTTCTGTTTCACCTACCACCGAGCGTGCAATATTCAACAGGTTAACTAATTCGTAAGCTTTATTCTTGCCATCAGGGCATTTTTTGGGGCTGCTTTGCTGAAAAAGAATCCCACTGTAGATGGCATTTCTAACATGCCATTTTTTTGCTACATAGACGCCAATAAAGTTATTGGTTGTACCATAAGCTTCCAGCTCTTTCGCTTCAGAGGTAGACGGGGCAAGGACACTGGCCAGATAACATGCTTTGTAGCCGTCGGGATCATACAGACTTAATACAATATAGCCTACGTTGTATAGCAGACCATAAAGATAGGCATCACTCGGGTTCATCTCCTCTACATGCATGGCTAAATCGCCCATTGCCGTTGCAATTTTAATCGCATGGTTCACAATCTGAATACTGTCGCCCGTTGCTTGAAAGCTAAATTCAATCGAGCTTGAAAAGAAGACCGTAAACACCCCTTTTGTGCCCAGAGCATCTACCGCTTGTCGCGCTGTTTTGATCTCTTTTTTAGTCACAAAACTGGCCACCGTTAAAAACTTTGTGAGTAGCTTTGGGTTTCGACTAATACATTCAGAAATGACAATCACATCTGGATCAGGCTTTAGAGATTCATCTTGCAAACGAGAGACTTCATTGGGAATTTTAGGCAGCTTAACTCTATTAAGAATAGAGGCTGCAACTGCCAGTTTATGTTTCATTTAAGGCCTAATTAAGAGGGAGTAAAGTGATCCCTTCAATATACCCTTTTTACGTACTATTAGATAGGTTTTAGGTATGTTTAACTCTCTCTTATACGCTGTTCGTTATCTGCGTACAGAGCGTGAAAATATCCGTTACAAAAAAAGCCCCGTTGAAGCAAGGGATTCAACGGGGCCTATTTATATATTCCTATTTAAGCTCAATAGCCCTCTATGAGTGAATGCACTTACGCAGTATTTTGGCTGCATCAACCATATTCTTTAATGCCGGCTCAGTCTCTCGCCAGCCACGTGTTTTTAGGCCACAATCTGGATTTACCCATAATCTCTCTATCTCTATATTTTCAGCGGCCTTATCAATTAATAGAACCATCTCTTCCACCGTTGGAATGTTGGGTGAGTGAATATCATACACCCCGGGTCCAATCTCATTTGGGTACTCAAAATCGACAAAGGCGTTAAGTAATTTCATCTGTGATTTTGAAGTTTCAATGGTAATAACATCCGCATCCATCTTCGCCACAGCCTGCATAATGTCATTAAACTCGGAATAACACATATGAGTGTGAATCTGAGTCGTGTCTTTCACTCCCGAGGTGGTCAATCTAAAGGAATCAACTGCCCAACGAAGGTAGTCCGCCCAGTCCGCCTTCTTGAGAGGTAAGCCTTCTCGCAGTGCCGCTTCATCAATTTGAATTATCTCAATGCCTGCTGCTTCTAAATCCTGAACCTCATCTCGCAGTGCCAGTGCAATCTGATTACAGGTCACTTCACGCGGCTGATCATCGCGCACAAATGACCACTGCAACATCGTTACTGCGCCCGTTAGCATGCCTTTCATAATCTTATCTGTTTGGCTCTGTGCATACTCCGACCACGCTACGGTCATCGCCGTAGGGCGTGAAACATCTCCATAGATAATCGGCGGTTTTACACACCGTGAGCCGTATGACTGTACCCAGCCAAACTGCGTAAAAGCATAGCCTTCGAGCTGCTCTCCAAAATATTCCACCATATCATTTCGCTCTGGCTCACCATGCACAAAGACATCAATACCAATACGCTCTTGGCGTGCAATCACATCACGAATCTCCGCCTGCATTTTTTCGATATAGTCCGCTTGGCTAATCTCTGCCCCTTTAAATGCACGGCGTGCTTGACGAATCTCTGCTGTCTGCGGAAATGAGCCTATCGTCGTGGTCGGAAACAGCGGTAACTGATATTTTTTACGCTGAACGACTGTACGCTCTGAGTAGCTTGATTGACGATTTAGCGCCACTTTATTGATCTCTTTTAAACGCGCCTCGACCTCAGCATTATGAACCATTGCGGACTGCTGTCGTGCTTGAATAATCTGTGTATTCTGAGCAATCTCGCTGCGAATCGCTTGTGAAGCCGACGCTGAGATGCCTTTGTTCGAAAGAGCAGCCGCAATTAATGCCACTTCTGATAACTTCTGTTTAGCAAATGAGAGGTACTGTTTAAGCTCATGGTCTAGCTTCTGCTCTGATGCCAAATCGACCGGTACATGCAGCAAAGAACAACTTGGTGCAATCCATAAGTTCTCTTTAAACTTATGATGTGCCGATTCTGCCAGTTTAAGAGTTTCACTAATATCTGTTTTCCAAATATTACGGCCATCCACTAAACCAAGTGAAAGCACTTTATCCGCATTGATGGCCGCAACTACTTCGGTTAACTGTGCTTTCCCCCAAACGGCATCAAAATGAATCCCTGCAACAGGCAGTTGGCTGACTAAGGTTAAGTGCGCCCCCAAGGTTTCAAAATAGGTCGCCAGTAACAATTTAACCGGGGCATCTGACAGCTCGGCATAAGCTGTTATAAAGGCCGCTTGCCATGCTTCATTTAGCTCTAACCCAAGAATCGGCTCATCAATTTGTACCCACTCAATACCTTGATCAGCCAATCTTGTTAAGATTTGACCATACACCGCCAATAGTTCAGGCAGATGTTTCAGCTTATCAGCCCCTTCACTACTTTCTGCCAAATAGAGATAGCTCACCGGCCCAAGTAGCACGGGTTTTATCTGAACATCCACGCCATCTTTTACAACACTCTGCGCCTCGGCCACTTCATCAAAAATGCGTTCATCCGTGATTGAGAAGGTCGTATCAGCTTCCAGCTCTGGGACAATATAGTGGTAGTTACTGCCAAACCACTTTTTCATCGCCCCAGCATAGCCTGCTTTTGACTTTTCAGGCGCGTGTGAGGCACAGCAGAAGTGGGCATCATCGGAAGGAGCTCGCCCCCGAGCCATTCTAAATGAAACTTCAACATCATAATTTTCTTGGCGAAAACGACTCGGAATCACCCCCAAAAGGGTACTCATATTTAAGACTTGGTCGTAGTAAGCAAAATCATTCACTGGCAATAGGTTAATGCCAGCATTGATCTGAGTTTGATAGTTTTGGTAACGAATATTACTGGCCACCGCTTCTAACTCTACAAGGGGCTTCTCGCCTTTCCAGTAACTTTCTAATGCAAATTTTAACTGACGCTGATCGCCAATTCTTGGGTATCCTA
>JAADDM010000130.1 GCA_013153955.1 Gammaproteobacteria bacterium
CTCCTTAATCCTCAGAACGAATTTCTGAACTATTTTCTGTCTCTAAACGATTATTTAAGGCCGTTTCAACAGCCTCAATTCGAGACTTACAAAGCTGATATGCACGTGTGGCTTCATCAACCATTGGTACAAGTTCATCAATATCAACTTCTGAACTATCGGACAGTTTTTGAGCGATTCCCTGAAGTTTTTGATAATTTTCTTTAAAGCTTTCTGCTGTTTGACTCATTTAAGTGCCCTTTCAATTAATTCTAAAATTTAATAGATTTGTCTGTTTAATTGCTTATTTTTTGCTTATCAACGGTGACCTTAATCGAGCCATCCACAAATTCAAGCGCCAGAGAATCCAGTTTAATAGCCGCTTCTGCGGTCGTGACAGGTTGGTTGCTAACAGCATCTTTTGCAATACTAAACCCCCTGTTTAACTGAGTTTTAGGCCCGGAGCTTAAGACCAGAGCAATCCACTGTACAATCTGCTGTTTATTAATTTCAATGACTCTTTTAGACTCTTGTCTAACCGTTAAATCTAACTGTTGAAGGGCTATTTTTTGTATTTTCACCCTACTTTTCAACTGACTATCAATCGCCTGCTTTAGCTGATCAAGCTGACTATTGGCCGACGAAATTCTGGTTTCACTTAGGCGCTCTACCTGAAAGAGCAAAGGCTCAATCTTCTGCTTCCATTGATAGACTAAGCTCTGACTACCAGATGTAATTCTTTGGTTTAATTCAATTAATGATTGATTTAAAAGCTGAACAGATTGTCGACTGGCACGCTCGATTGTTTGCCAATCTGCCATTGCTTGCTGTGCACCGTGAAAAATCTCATGACGAATAAATGCAACAACCTTACTGGGAGTATCAAATTTAGAGTGAGAGACTTCGTCTAAAATCGTACTATCTCGTTCATGCCCAATCCCTGTTAATACCGGTAGGCTCGCTTCACAAATGCCTTTTGCGAGTGCATAAACATTCAACATATTCAGATCAAGCTTAGCGCCACCGCCACGAATAATCACCAACGCATCAAAGGGGTTTGACTGGTGCAAAGACTGTATCGCCTCCATTGCAGCGGTCATTTCTGACTCAACCGATTCCCCCTGAAAAGCACTGTAAAAATATTTAAACTCACATAAACCTGCTGTTTGCAGTTTATCAGCATCCGCCCTAAAATCTCCTAAACCTGCCGCCGCAGGCGGGGCAATAACAGCAACCCGAAAGAAATCTTTGGGGAGGGATAAGCGTTTATTCTTCTGATAAAGCCCTTCTGCAATAAGTTGTTTTCTAATATTACTTAGGTTTTGTTCGAGTGCCCCCAGAGTATAACTCGGATCAATATCCTGCACGACCATGGAGAAACCATATTGCTCATGAAAAGTGAATTCTGTGAGTAGCAATATCTTTTGGCCAGTAGCAAGGACACTCCCCGTTTCTGTCTCGAAACGTTGCAACAACCCTTGCGCCTGACTTTTCCAAATCATGGCGCGACAGCTTGCAATCGTTTTGCCCTGCTCATTGCTTTCGGTTAGCTCTAAATAAATATGACCACGACTATTATTTAAATTGGCAATTTCTGCAATCACCCAAGTCGCTCCAGGGAAGCCCTGTCTTAATACAGACTGTACTTTACGTAAAACAGAAGAGAGCTCAGCACCTTTTTTCTCCACCTGAACAGGGTTTGATACAACAAGGCCTGCACCTGAAAAATTAATCTCTTGATGATGCTTATCAGGGATAGTGTCTAAGGTGTTTTCTATGGGTAGCCATCTTTGAAAAGCCGACAGATCTTCGGCTAAATCGGTTGGAATATACCATTTTTTACTACTGCCATCCCACCGCGCACCTAATGCTTTCGCTTCATCTTTCTCGCGAAAAGGCACTTCTAAAAAAATCATGCTTGATCTTCCATACGTAGCATCTCATCGCTAACTAATTGATAAGCCTGCTGAACAACCTCAACCCCCGCCCCTGGTTTATGTGCATTCTCAGATAGATAGCGACGCCATATTCGACCGCCAGGTAAGCTATAAAACAACCCTAACATGTGTCTTGTTACCTGGTTTAGCTTACCGCCATTGGCGATATGATTTTCAATATAGGGGTACATTGTTTCAAGCACAGAGACCCTTGTTAGGGTCTGATTTACCTCTTCACCATAAAAATGGTGATCTACCTCACTCAAGAGAAAAGGCTGTTCATAAGCCGTTCGCCCAAGCATAACACCATCAACCGCTGGCAGCTCTTCGTAAGAAGTTAAATGCACCTGACTCTGTTCTATGGTTTTTAACCCCCCATTAATCGCAATCGATAGGTCAGGAAATTCAGCTTTTATTCTGTGCACCCAGTCATATTTCAAGGGTGGAATATCTCTATTTTCTTTAGGTGACAACCCTTCCAGCCAAGCTTTTCTAGCATGAATAATCATGCCGTCTACGCCAGCATCAGCCAAACCGCCAACAAAATCTCTAAGAATAGAAAAATCTTCTTGTTCATCAATTCCAATTCGGGTTTTAACGGTAACAGGGATATCAACTACAGATTTCATTGCCCGAACATTCTCTGCAACTAACTCTGGATGTGCCATTAAGCACGCACCAATCATATTATTTTGAACGCGATCACTTGGGCAACCGACGTTTAGATTAATTTCTGAATACCCCCACTCTTCTCCTAGCTCTGCACAAGTCGCAAGGTCTTTTGAGCCACTGCCCCCAAGCTGAAGTACGACAGGCATCTCACTCTCATTGTGGCCAAGAAAACGCTCTAAATTATCGCCATAAATAATTGCACCTGTTGTAACCATCTCACTATATAACCAAGCATTCTGGCTTAGCTGGCGATGAAAGTAGCGACAGTGTCGATTGGTCCAATCTAACATCGGCGCAACGCTAAACTGGTTGGCGCTATTTAAGCCGTTGTTATTGCTGTATTTATCTGTTTTATCAAAGGCTTGCATGGGCTTAATCATCTATGGGTCTTGTGTTATGTAAGGAAGGTTTAAGTCATCTGTACCGTTCTCTTTAAAATTTATGATGACTTCAATATATCCATCATAAATTTTAAACAAGGCGAGTAAAAGAAAAAAGAAAGCTATTTTTAGGGCGCAGTAAAATTAAAAGTCACGGCTGTTTCTTGACTATTTCCGGTAGCTTGTCAAGCGGTTCACTTAGGTAAAATCCTTGGCTATAGTCAATATTTTTTGCTTTAACCTGCTGATAGACACTGCTGTCGCACACAAACTCAGCCACGACTTTGATATTTTGTTTTTGTGCGAATAAAACCATAGAGTCCACCACAGAATTTGCGATAGAGTCTTTTCCGAGCTTTTTAATCAGTGATCCATCTATTTTAATAAAGTCCGCTTGCAGCTTTGCTAAGTGTTGATAGTTTGCAAAACCACTTCCAAAGTCATCTATTGCGATTTTTGCACCAAGGGCTTTGATTGAGCTAATGAATTTAAATATTTCACTTTCATCTTCTAAGGCTTGGTTTTCTAATATTTCAATCGTCAGCTGAGGACCTACCTGATACAGATGAATCGCTTCAAAGAGCATCGCTTGGGTTTCTTGACTCAAAATATCCTCAAGTGATAAGTTCACTGAAAAATTTAACCCCGTTCCCTGAAAGGTCTTAAAAGATTTGTGCACCATAATTTCTGTCAGAATAGAGTACATTTGAATCATTTGGGCGACTTCAATGAAAATCAAGGGGGAAATCACATGCCCTTGCTCATCTTTTAAGCGTGCAAGGCACTCAAACTTTTCAAGCTCCCCTGTTTGGTTGTCGTATATTGGTTGAAAAACAGGATATAACCTATTTTCTAAAATACCTCGGCGAACTTTGTGCGCTAACTCAATTTGGTGTTGATTCTCATTAAACTTATAGACATCAAACTTAATGTAATTTTGTTTTTTGTTTCGGGCTTCTTTACTTGAAAGACCCGCTTGAATCAAGCCCTTTTCTGAACCGTCAGTATCACTAAACACCCACGTTGCTTGAACTAAAATATTAAAGCCTAAAATTCTAAAAGGGGTTTCAAAGACCTCTTTATTGATGGCTTTTATGGAGTTTCGAACAAACTGCTCTCCGACAGTTGAGGTTAAAATGGCATACTCATCGGACGGGAGCTTGAACAATCTAACCATACTTAAATCATTCGCTGGGTTCTCGAGTGCTTTTTTAAGTTTCAATGAGAGCTTCAAGAGGAGTTCATCACCCGCATCTAAGCCATAGAAGCCGTTAATTTTAGAGAAGTTATTGATATTAATCACAATCAACGTCTCTTTCGTCGATATTCTTAAGTTTCTCAATAAAGTAGAACGGTTAGGTAACCCCGTGATACTGTCAACCAGCGTACGAGTCATTAACTCTTGTGATTTTTTCTCTACCTCATGCTCTAATACCGTATTTAACACCTCAAGATCATTTGAAACAGTAATGGCAAGATTAGAGATCGCAACCAGCGTATCGGACTGCCCGCCGGTTAATGCGCGACAACTTCTATTCGTTGATTCACAGAGATTAATGTGACTATGTTCTGATTCTGAAAGCGTTAAGACGGTCATGCTTTGGTTAAGCAGACTAACGCTCTGCGTAATCTGAGAATAATAAAACTCGCCATAAGTGTAAAACCCTGCAACGGGGGCTGCAGATTTAAAAGGCTCTATTTCACAGCCTGCTTGAGCCCCCAAGAAACGTCTTCTGGCCATGCAGGAGTAAATAAAAGTTGATTCAATCGAAAAATGCTTAAATTTAGACAGTGCCTCATACGCATCTTGAATAATATGCTCTTTACTGCCTATGCCAAATTGGACTCTTGAACCTTGCTTAACATTACCTGCAAATACAAGCGCACCATCATCCAACACGCCGATGACTGCTCTACCGACTCGAGTGCCTTTATCAATCATCATCAAAGGAAATTCGATCCCCGTTGCGGGTAAGCGGTTGGTAATTTCTTTGCCTAAATATTTCTCATAGATCTGCCGTGCAGGCTGGTGGTCAATATCGTAAATAACATTACCATTGGATCGAGTGACTTCCATTTTTCTGCCAACGGCCTGCCAATCAAAATTGTAGTGTGTATTCACAATTAAATCAGGGTGACTTAACCCAACCCCGATAGCGCCGTGCTGCAGCTGTTCGGTTAAGTTAAAAACCGTCGTCTGCTGAATGTTTCCATTATCGCCAGCCATGCCACCAGAGAGGACGACTTCAGGATTAGCTGAATGTAGGCCTCGTAAGAATTCATCTCCATTCGTATTGATCCCATCGGTAAAGCTGATAATGGCTTTTGTGTCTTTACGAATAAGGCTCTTGGCAACGGCCAATCCCGTTTCGTAATCCGTTGGTTTAGCGGCGATTAAAACAGATGCAAGCTGTGTCTTTTCAAACTGTGTGAAGGAGAGCGTCGTCTGCCCTAGATAGGGCACGTTGCCATCGATGATATTTCCATCAGAGGTTGCACCAATCACGATTGCTTCTGTAAAGAGTTTTTGAAGGGCTTGCTGCAAGCGCGTAATATCAGATGCTTCTACCTTACCGGTAAAGACTTGAATAAGAAGCTGTTTATTATCAATGATCCCCTCAGCAGCCACAAACGCACTCAACTGCTCAAAAGAGCCATAATTTGTATTAACTGTTTTCACTCATCGCCTTTAGATAAAGAGTAATATGGGATTTAACATACAGAAACCAACGTAAAAACTAAATAAGTATATTATCGTACCAGTGGATTATGAAGCGCTCTAATTTTAACTGACTTCGCTAAGCTTATGTAATAAAAAGACAATCTTTATACCCCTTATAATGAATAAATAAGGTATTTTTTTAACGTAAAATATAAAACCATTATAAACCCTCTAATAGACAAGAGGCCGCTTACATTTAGCCCAGCCCCTCCTTCTTTTAAGACTGACATTTACTAGGCAATAAAACTCACTATGCAGACCGTTCAACGACGCTTTACGGAAATATTTAAAAACAAAGAGTTAACAGATGAACAACGTTCACGCTGTTTTAAAGCTTGTTCCATCGCCTTGGAAGCCTATGCTCTTCCTGAGATAAGTCCCGTCAGAAGCATGGATGTTGCGCAAATCCTTGCAAAATTAAATATTGATGATGAGACTTTAATTGCTACTCTTATCAGTGATGTCAATTTAGAACAGCTTTACAGCCATAACATGATTTCAGAACTCTTTGGAGAAGCTTGTGCGGAACTTGTCACGGGCATTAGAAAACTAAATCACTTTAAAGAGTTTGATATAGAGCGCCGAGCTGACAACGTTCAAAATGAACGTCTACGTCAAATGCTGCTTGCGATGACCTCGGATATTCGCATCATGATTGTTAAGCTTGCCTATCGAGTTGCCCGACTGCGTAACCTGAAGCATGAGGATGCAGCTGTGCGGGAGCAGATTGCTTCAGAGACTGAGTTGATTTTTTCACCCTTGGCCAATCGCCTAGGGATTGCACAGCTTAAATGGGAGCTTGAAGACCTCTCTTTTAGATTTCTGCACCCAGAACAGTACAAAGAGATTGCTTCACAACTTAGCGCCAAGCGTAATCAACGTGAAGCCTATATTGAATCGGTTATGCAGACCCTCTCTGGTCTCTTGCAAGACAATCAAATTAAAGCAAAAATTTCAGGCCGGCCCAAGCATATTTATAGCATTTGGAAAAAAATGCAACGCAAAGAGCTGCCTATCAGCGAGCTTTATGACCTTAGAGCGGTTCGTATTTACGTTGATACGATTAAAGACTGCTATGAAGTACTCGGGGTCATCCACAGCCAGTGGCGTTATGTCAAAAAAGAGTTTGATGATTACATTGCCACGCCTAAGGATAATGGCTACCAATCAATTCATACCGTTATTATTGGCCCACAAGGCAAAACCGTTGAAATTCAAATTCGCACCCCTGAAATGCACCATAACTCAGAGTATGGGGTTGCAGCACACTGGCGCTACAAGGAGCAAGGACAAGGCTTTGATGAGAAGCTAGAGCGCAGTATTTCAAATGTGCGTCAAATGCTTGAGAACACGGATGACCCTGATATTTTTAAAGAGATCAGTACAGAATTGCAAAGTCAGCATATCTTCGTTATGACTCCAACCAACGAAATCATTACGCTTAGACAGGGGGCTACCCCACTAGACTTTGCTTACAACATTCATACAGAGCTAGGACACCGCTGCCGTGGAGCCAAAGTAAACGGTCGTATCCAGACCTTAAGCACCCCGCTTAACACAGGCGACCACGTTGAAGTTCTGACGATTAAAAATGGACAGCCCAGCCGAAACTGGTTAAACCCAAACCTCGGCTATTTAACCAGCAGTAGCGCCCGTAATAAGGTTAGAAACTGGTTTAATAAACAAAATCGAGCTGAAAACACACTGGCTGGTGAAGCCCTATTTAATCGAGAAATCAAACGCTTACACTCTGAATCGGTAAAAATAGATGACGTCTTTAAACGCTTTAGATATGATTCAAAAGAGAGCTTTTTTGAAGACCTTGGAAAAGGTCGAATCAATGAGCGCCAGCTAGCCGACGCGATTCAAAAACTACTCAAGCCACAAAGTCAGCCCAAATATACTCAAAAGTCATTTGGATTTCAAGGTGCAGCAGAGCAGACTGATTCCGCTAACCACAAGGTCTACGTTGTCGGAGCAACTCACTTAAAAACACATATCGCTCCCTGCTGTACGCCCAGCCCTACTGATGATATTGTTGGTTACGTCACGCGTGGGCGCGGTATCACGGTCCACAGAAGCGATTGTTCTAACATTTTGAATCTATCGCACGAAGAGTTACAACGCCTGATAGAGGTCTCATGGAATCAGGAGGTAGAGTGTCGCCCTAGCTTTGAAGCCAGCTTACATGTAGTCGCCTTTGACAGAAAAGGTCTATTGCGTGATGTTATGACAACCCTCTCTAGCTTTGAGGTTAATCTATTGGCTTCAAATACCAGTACAGACAGTCAAGAACGTACCGTCACCATGGATTTAACGCTTGAAATAGAGGGGGATACTCTTTTAGGTGACCTACTGGATCAACTTGAGCGAATTCAGAACATTGAAGCAGTATCAATTAATACGGTACAGGCCTAAATAGGCTTTATAAACAGGGATTAAGGGGATAAAAGCAGAGCCTTTCATCAGCATTGGCACTCCACACCTATCCCCAATTATTTTTACTCATCTCCTCGCCTACTTAGCCTTATTAATTAACTGGCTAACCTTTTATCTCTTATGCTAAGCACAATCAAACACTCTATCTATATTCGCATGCACCTCTACCCTAACTCAAAACAATACTGACAACCCTAGATGGCGTTCTATCAAAGCGTTAGTTCAACATATCTAGTAATACCAATAACTCCTATTAGGAATAAATACCCAATCACTTTCAAGCTATTTCAGGCATAAAAAAACCCTCATCAAGCAAGCCTGATGAGGGTTTAGAATGTGGCGTCCCGTAGGGGAGTCGAACCCCTGTTACCGCCGTGAAAGGGCGGTGTCCTAGGCCTCTAGACGAACGGGACATTTTGAAAAGTCATTATTTAGATGGTTAAACCTAATCAATAACTTCCCTAAAACAAATCTATATATTAAAAATATAAAGACTTGTTTAAGTGCTTGTATCTCAACAAGCAGTTGGCTGAAAGTCAATGTACGGCCTAGTGTACTCTTTTCAACCCACTTAAAACTGGAGCGGGAAACGAGGATCGAACTCGCGACCCCAACCTTGGCAAGGTTGTGCTCTACCGCTGAGCTATTCCCGCAAATTGTGGCGTCCCGTAGGGGAGTCGAACCCCTGTTACCGCCGTGAAAGGGCGGTGTCCTAGGCCTCTAGACGAACGGGACACACATATGTGATTTTTAGTTCATGTAAACATGAAATCAAAATCGATATTATCAAACTCTAAACTCGGCCTAGTGAGTTTACTTTCAAGGGAACTAAAAGTTCAACTTGGTGGAGCTAAGCGGGATCGAACCGCTGACCTCAACACTGCCAGTGTTGCGCTCTCCCAGCTGAGCTATAGCCCCTCGAGCTGATGTGGCGTATTATATAGATTTGGCTGTACCCGTCAAGGATTTATTCAATAAAAAAGCACTCTTTTTACAAAATAATTTTGAATGCTTGCTAAGCGATTGTTTTTACTCGTTTCATGAGATTTAAGTCACCTTTTAATTGGATTGAATTGACTTAAAACTAAAAAAGGCATCCAGCCTTTTGGGTTGGATGCCTCATAAAATAGCGATATCTATTTTAAATATAAGTTTATAAGTTGAATCATTAAGCTTTAATCGCCTCAAATGAATCGTCAAACTTGTGCACTTATATTTAATACGCGCTTTAAACATGTTTAAAGAAGCAACCACTTACTGTGCGGCTTTACGTGCCTCAATAAAGTCTAAAGCAAGCTTAATACGTGCGATACAACGTGGCTTACCAATTAATTCAGCAGTTGCGTCAATCGCAGGTGATTGACCGCCCCCAGTAATCGCGACGCGTAACGGCATCCCTACTTTCCCCATGCCAAGCTCTAACGCTTCGGCCGTTGCATTAATTTCGGCATGAATCGCTTCAGCAGTCCAACTTTCTAATGCCTCCAACTTCTCAAGTAACAGTCTAAGCGCCTCTTCTGCGACTGGACGTAAATGCTTTTTAGCCGCCCCCGCATCAAACGTTTCAAAATCTTGATAGAAGTAAACCGCGCCTTCAGCCATCTCAATCAACGTCTTTGCACGATCTCTTAATAGGTTAGCCACTTCAGCCAGCTCCGGCCCTTGTGATAAATCACAGCCTAATTCAGCGACAAATGGGGCAACATAGCGGCTTAGGTGTTCTGGATTAGCCACTTTAATATGCTGCTCATTCACCCAAGTTAACTTGGTATGATCGAAAGTCGAAGGGGATGTATTTACGGAGTCTAAATCAAAGTGCTCAATCATCTCATCCATAGTAAAGATCTCTTGATCACCATGTGACCAACCTAGGCGGACTAAATAGTTAAGCAGCGCCTCGGGTAGAAAGCCTTGCTCTTTATACTGTAAAACACTGACTGCGCCATGTCGTTTAGATAGGCGACTACCATCTTCCCCCAACACCATGGGAATATGAGCGAACTTAGGTACTTCAGCACCGATGGCGTTGTATAGGTTAATTTGACGTGGCGTGTTGTTTAAGTGGTCATCTCCACGAATGATCTGGGTCATGCCCATATCCCAATCATCAACCACAACCGTTAAGTTATAGGTCGGTGTGCCATCAGAGCGTGCAATGATTAAATCATCCAACTCTTTGTTGGCCACAATCACCTGCCCCTTAACGAGGTCATCAATCACCACTTCCCCCTCTGTCGGGTTTTTAAAACGAACCACAGGATCTACGCCTGCTGGTGGCTCGCCCGTAAAATCACGGTAACGGCCATCATAACGAGGTTTTTCAC
>JAADDM010000093.1 GCA_013153955.1 Gammaproteobacteria bacterium
ATTCAACGTGTGAAGTTGAGATTGTGATTCCACGCTCTCTCTCTTCTGGTGCGTTATCGATTGATGCGAAATCTTTAACATCTCCACCGTATTTCTTACCCTGAACAATAGTAAGTGCTGCTGTAAGCGTTGTCTTACCGTGATCTACGTGACCGATAGTACCAACGTTGACGTGCAGTTTAGCGCGTTCGAATTTTTCCTTAGCCATTTTATAATACCTATATTAGCTAGGGCCTTGCGTAACAAGACCCGATGTTTAAATGTAAATTAAGAGCCCTTTTGAGCGCTTGTAATAATTTCGTCCTGTACGTTCTTCGGCGCGTGGTTATACTTACCAAAGACCATGCTGTAGTTCGCTCGACCTTGAGTCAATGAACGCATAGAGTTTGAGTAACCAAACATTTCAGAAAGCGGTACTTCAGCCCTGATAGACTTACCCGTAGGGATATCATCCATACTTGCAACTAAACCACGACGACGGTTAAGGTCACCAATGATGTCACCCATGTAGTCTTCAGGCGTTGTTACTTCAACGTCCATGATAGGCTCTAGGATAACGGCTTTAGCTTCCGCTGCACCGTTCTTGATTGCCATACCAGCAGCAACACCGAACGCCATTTCGTTGGAATCGACATCGTGGTATGAACCGTCAATCAATTCTACAGAAACATCTACCATTGGGAAGCCTGCAAGAACACCGTTCTCTAGCTGAGCCTTAGCACCCTTCTCAACGGCACTGATGTACTCACGAGGAACCGAACCACCAACAGTACTGTTGATGAATTCAAACCCTTCACCCGCTTCACGCGGCTTCATGATGAATACAACGTGACCATACTGACCACGACCACCAGACTGACGTACAAACTTACCATGTACTTCAACTTCTTTCGTGATTGTTTCACGGTAAGATACTTGAGGTGCACCAACGTTTGCTTCAACACCAAACTCACGCTTCATACGATCAACAATGATGTCTAGGTGAAGTTCACCCATACCAGAGATGATTGTTTGACCTGTCTCTTCATCAGAGTGAACACGGAAAGATGGATCTTCTGCTGCAAGCTTCTGCAGTGCGATACCCATTTTTTCTTGGTCAGGCTTAGTCTTAGGCTCGATTGCAATCGAGATAACTGGCTCAGGGAATTCCATACGCTCTAGAACAATCTTATTGTCTAGGTCACATAGAGTATCACCTGTGGTCGTATCTTTAAGACCTACGGCACAAGCGATATCACCAGCACGTACTTCTTTAATCTCTTCACGAGAGTTTGAGTGCATCTGTAATAGACGACCAACACGCTCTTTCTTCATCTTAACCGAGTTATAAACGGGGCTACCTGATGTCAACGTACCCGAATAAACACGGAAGAACGTTAATGTTCCTACGTATGGATCCGTCATGATTTTGAACGCTAGAGAGGCGAATGGCGCATTATCAGATGATTCACGCGTATCTTTAGTGCCGTCTTCAAGCTCACCTTCAATCGCTGGAACTTCTTCTGGTGAAGGCATGTAATCAAGTACCGCATCAAGCAGTGTTTGAACACCTTTGTTTTTAAAGGCTGAACCACAGAACATTGGTACGATTTCTACAGCGATTGTACGCTGACGGATACCGGCTTTGATTTCGTCCTGAGTAAGCTCACCTTCTTCAAGGTACTTATCCATAAGCTCTTCAGTCGCTTCAGCGGCTGATTCAACCATCTTCTCACGCCACTCTTCACACTCAGCTTGCATGTCTTCTGGAATAGCTTCATAGCGATATTCCATCCCCATGTTCTCTTCTTCCCAGTAGATTGCTTCCATCTTAACAAGGTCGACGATTCCAACGAAATCTTCTTCAGCACCAATCGGTAACTGCATTGGAACAGGCTGTGCGCCTAGACGATCGATAA
Organism: Gammaproteobacteria bacterium; assembly: GCA_013153955.1. GTDB lineage: Bacteria > Pseudomonadota > Gammaproteobacteria > Thiomicrospirales > Thiomicrospiraceae > Thiomicrorhabdus. The sequence continues at coordinate 1,899 of JAADDM010000093.1, forward strand.
CCATCTGGTTTACGTTTAGGAAGTTTGCCCCTGCACGATCCATTTTGTTAACGAAGCCCATACGAGGTACACCGTACTTATCCGCTTGACGCCATACAGTCTCAGACTGTGGCTCAACACCCGATACAGAACAGAAACAAGTTACTGCGCCATCAAGCACACGTAATGAACGCTCTACTTCGATTGTGAAATCTACGTGACCCGGAGTATCAATGATATTGATACGGTGCTCTGGATAGTTTTTAGCCATCCCGCTCCAGTGACAAGTTGTCGCAGCAGAGGTGATTGTAATACCACGCTCCTGCTCTTGCTCCATCCAATCCATTGTTGCGCCACCATCGTGCACCTCACCAATTTTGTGAGATACACCTGTGTAGTACAGGATACGTTCAGTTGTTGTTGTTTTACCCGCATCGATGTGCGCCATAATACCGATATTACGGTATTGATTTAAAGGGGTAGTACGTGCCACTTTAATCACCTTTTAGTGTTAAACCGTTTAAGTGCTGTGCCTTAAACGATTAAAAAGCTAGGGGGTAGAACAGGTGTTTAGACCCATCTCCCACTAACTTTATAAATAAGTAAGGCCCTTAAAAGGGCCCTAATCAGATTACCAACGGAAATGAGAGAAAGCTTTGTTTGCTTCTGCCATTCTGTGAGTATCTTCTTTTTTCTTGATTGCCGAACCACGACCTTCAAGTGCATCGCTTAGCTCGCCAGCAAGACGTAACATCATGCCTTTCTCGCTACGCTTACGTGAAGCTTCTACAGTCCAACGCATTGCAAGTGCAATTTTACGCTCTGGACGTACTTCGATCGGTACTTGGTAAGTTGCCCCACCAACACGACGCGACTTTACTTCGACCATAGGGCCGACGTTTTCAAGTGCTTCTTTAAGTAAAGCTGCGTGATCACCGCCGCCTTTACGCTCAACAACAACGTCTAATGCATCATAAACGATCTTTTCAGCGATAGATTTCTTACCACTCATCATGATCATGTTTACGAATTTAGTCAGCGTTAAATCGCCAAACTTAGGATCAGGTAGAACCTGTCTTTTAGGTATTTCTCTTCTTCTTGCCATTCTTAACTCTTCCGGTATAAATGTTACACAAAACTGCAAATCGTATGTTAAATACTAATCTATTGATTAGCCTTTAGGACGCTTTGCACCGTACTTAGAACGACCTTGTCTACGCTCAGAAACGCCGGCGCAATCTAATGCTCCACGAACTGTATGGTAACGTACACCAGGTAAATCTTTAACACGACCACCACGGATAAGGATAACCGAGTGCTCTTGTAAGTTATGACCTTCACCACCAATATATGAGGCTACTTCATAACCGTTTGTCAATCGTACACGCGCAACTTTACGCAGAGCAGAGTTAGGCTTCTTAGGGGTTGTTGTATAAACACGCGTACAAACACCACGACGCTGAGGACAAGCCTCTAACGCGGCTACGTTTGAAATTTTACGTTTATCTTTACGCGGCTTACGCACCAACTGGTTAATAGTCGCCATTCTTTTTCTCCAAATATGAGATTAACTCTAAACTTAATACGAATTGCAGGTGAACTTATGTCCACCCACAAATAAGGAACGGGAATTTTAAAGACCTAGCCTCAATAAGTCAAGCATTAACTGTTTGAATTTATTTAAGGTTTCAGTATTTCAGCCTTTCGGCTGAACTGAAAAGGGTCTAATTAAGCTTCCGCACCTTCCGTATCTACTACAGTGTCTACTGACACTTCTTCTACTGATTCGACTTCGTTAGCAGCAGCGGCTTTCGCCTCTGCCTCTTCCGCCGTCATGAATACTTTTAACTCTTCTTCCGCTTTAATCGCAGCCTTTCTTCTCGCTTGGTGATAGGCAAAACCTGTCCCCGCTGGAATTAGACGACCTACGATTACGTTCTCTTTCAGACCCACTAGTGTATCGCGCTTACCGCTGACTGCAGCTTCGGTTAGTACACGTGTGGTCTCTTGGAAAGAGGCCGCAGAGATGAATGATTCGGTTGCTAGAGAGGCCTTAGTGATTCCTAATAGCACGCGCTGGTAAGTTGCTTCAACTTCACCCGCTTCACGCGCTTTTTCATTTAGGTCAATGACTTTAGCGTACTCTGTTTGTTCACCTTTGATTAGGCCCGTATCTCCAACCGTCTTCACTTCTACTTTACGTAGCATCTGACGAACGATGGTTTCAATGTGCTTATCATTGATTTTTACACCCTGCAAACGGTAAACGTCTTGTACTTCATCTACAACGTACTCAGCAAGCTTCTCAATCCCTAGTAAACGAAGGATATCATGTGGGTTAGGGTTACCGTCTACAACGATGTCTCCCTTCTCAACACGCTCTCCTTCAAATACAGAAACGGTACGCCACTTAGGAATAAGTGCTTCGTACTGCTCACCACTCTCTTGTGTAATCACAAGACGCTGCTTACCTTTAGTCTCTTTACCAAATCCAACTACACCAGAAACTTCTGCCATAATTGAAGGCTCTTTAGGCTGACGTGCTTCGAATAGATCGGCAACACGTGGTAGACCACCGGTAATATCTTTGTTCTTAGAGGAGGCTTGAGGAATACGTGCAAGTACTTGACCTGCGCCTACTTCAGCACCTGATTGAACAACGATTACACCGTTATCTGGTAAGTAATAGATTGCAGGTGTCTGCGTACCTGGGAAGTTAATTGCTTCGCCAGCTTTGTCCAACAATGCGATAAATGGACGAGACTCTTTTGCAGAACTCGAGCGCTCTTTCGCATCTTTAACAACGTGTGTTGTTAAACCAGTTAACTCATCGATGTGCTCTTCAACAACGCCTTCAAAGTTACCAAACTGGATGGTACCAGCTGCTTCTGTAATAACTGGGTGAGTATGCGGATCCCACTGACATAGCAATGAACCAGCTTCGATCTTCTCACCTTCGTAACCACTTAAAATACTTCCGTACTGAATCTTATAACGCTCTTGCTCGCGGCCCATTTCATCTAGAACGGAGACCACACCTGAACGAGATGTAACAACGATTTTTCCATCAGGATTTGTTAGCGTTTTAATGCTGTCCCACTTAGTGGTACCCGAGTGCTTCACTTCGATTTGGCTCTGTGCAGATGAACCTGACGCCGTTCCACCAATGTGGAATGTACGCATGGTTAACTGAGTACCTGGCTCACCGATTGACTGTGCAGCCATAACGCCAACAGCCTCACCCATGTTCACTAGGTGACCACGTGCAAGATCACGACCGTAACACTGCTGACAAATACCAAACTTAGTTTCACATGTCATTGGTGAACGTACGAATACGCTATCAATACCGCTACTGTCAATTAAGCTGGCAATTTTCTCATCAATCAACGTCCCTTTAGCAATCAGAAGCTCACCTGAATGTGACATAACATCTTCATTCGTGAAACGACCTAGAACACGTGCCATCAATGTTTCAACAACATCTCCGCCTTCAACGTGTGCAGTCATCTTAACGCCCACTTCTGTCTCACAGTCACGCTCAGTCACAACAACATCTTGTGCAACGTCTACTAAACGACGCGTTAGGTAACCCGAGTTGGCTGTTTTAAGTGCCGTATCCGCTAGACCTTTACGTGCACCGTGCGTCGAGATAAAGTACTGAAGTACGTTCAAACCTTCACGGAAGTTTGCTGTGATTGGTGTTTCGATAATTGATCCATCAGGCTTAGCCATTAGACCACGCATACCACCCAACTGACGCATCTGCGCAACAGAACCACGCGCCCCTGAATCGGCCATCATGTAAACTGAGTTGAATGAGGTTTGACGCTCGACTTCACCCTTAGCATTGACAACGTCTTCAAACTGAAGCTCTTCCATCATCGCTTTGGTAACAAGCTCGTTTGTGTGTGACCAGATATCGACGACTTTGTTATATCGCTCACCTTCGGTGACAAGACCTTGTGAGAACTGTCCCTGAATCTCTTCAACCTGAGACTCTGCACGTTCAATAATGCCTGTCTTTTCATCAGGAATTAACATGTCGTCCGAACAGAAAGACAATCCACCTAAAGTAGACCATTTGAAACCAGCATACATTAGCTGATCTGCAAAGATAACCGTCTCTTTAGGCCCTAACACACGGTAACACGTGTTTAGAACGGTACTGATGTTCTTCTTAGTTAGGTGAAGGTTCATCAGGTCAAAACTTAAGCCTTTAGGCAAGATACGAGAAAGCAGTGCGCGTCCACCCGTTGTCTCAACAATGCGAGTACCGACATGCTCAATTCCATCTTCATCAATCACTGTCTCAGTAATTTTTAGCTTGATAATTGAGTGTACATGAACGGCTTTAACATCAATTGCACGCTGAACTTCTTCCCAGCCAGTGAAAGTCATGCCTTCACCAACTGAGTTAATACGCTCACGGGTAATATAGTAAAGACCCAGTACAACATCCTGTGAAGGTACAATAATTGGCTCACCGTTTGCAGGTGATAGCAGGTTATTGGTTGACATCATTAGCGTACGCGCTTCAATTTGAGCTTCTAGTGATAGAGGTACGTGTACCGCCATCTGATCTCCATCGAAATCGGCGTTGAAAGCGGAACAAACTAATGGGTGCAAGTTAATCGCCTTCCCTTCAATAAGTACCGGTTCGAAGGCCTGGATTCCAAGTCTGTGTAGCGTTGGTGCACGGTTCAATAAGATTGGGTGCTCTCTGATGACTTCATCAAGTACATCCCAAACTTCAGGCAGGCCTTGCTCAACCATCTTTTTAGCAGCTTTAATCGTTGGTACAGAACCACGCTTTTGAAGCTTGCTGAAAATGAATGGCTTAAACAACTCAAGCGCCATCTTCTTAGGCAGACCACACTGATGTAACATCAATGTCGGACCTACTACGATAACTGAACGACCTGAGTAATCCACACGCTTACCAAGTAAGTTTTGACGGAAACGTCCCTGCTTACCTTTAATCATGTCCGCTAGAGACTTAAGCTGACGCTTGTTTGTCCCTGTAACAGCACGACCACGACGACCGTTATCCAATAACGAATCAACTGACTCTTGTAACATGCGTTTTTCGTTACGTACAATGATGTCAGGTGCCATTAGGTCTAACAGACGCTTTAGACGGTTGTTACGGTTGATAACACGACGATATAAATCGTTCAAATCAGACGTTGCAAAACGCCCACCATCAAGCGGTACTAACGGACGCAACTCTGGCGGAAGTACAGGCAATACATCTAAAATCATCCACTCTGGCTTGTTACCAGAGTTTAAGAATGACTCAATTAACTTAAGACGTTTAGAGATTTTCTTCTGCTTAGTCTCAGAGTTTGTACTTTCAATCTCTGTGTGTAGACGCGCACTCTCGCCCGCTAAGTCAATCGCCTGAAGCATCTTCTTAATCGCTTCAGCACCCATCTGAGCTTCGAACTCGTCACCGTGTTCGTCTAGCGCATCAAGATACTCTTCTTCAGTCAACAACTGCCAAGGCTCAAGAGGGGTTAACCCAGGATCAACGACCATGAACGCTTCAAAGTAAAGAACTGACTCAATCGACTTAAGTGTCTTATCAAGCATTAAACCAATACGAGAAGGCAGTGACTTTAAGAACCAGATGTGTGCAACTGAAGTCGCAAGGTCAATGTGACCCATACGCTCACGACGCACCTTAGATTGTGTGACTTCTACGCCACACTTCTCACAGATAACACCACGGTGCTTTAGACGCTTGTACTTTCCACACAAACATTCGAAGTCACGGATTGGACCAAAAATCTTTGCACAGAAAAGACCATCACGCTCAGGCTTAAAGGTACGGTAGTTAATCGTCTCAGGCTTTTTAACTTCACCATAAGACCAAGAACGAATTTTTTCAGGAGACGCAAGAGACACTTTAATCGCGTCAAAATCACTACTCACATTTTGTTTTTTTAGAAAACCAAGTAAATCTTTCATTTAATCTTGCTCCAACTCAATATCAATACCTAAAGCACGAATCTCTTTGCGTAGTACGCTGAAAGATTCTGGCATGCCTGGTTCCATGTACTCATTACCATCAACAATGTTCTTATACATTCTTGTACGACCGTTCAAGTCATCCGACTTAACCGTTAGCATCTCTTGTAACGTAAATGCCGCTCCGTATGCTTCAAGTGCCCATACTTCCATCTCTCCGAAACGCTGACCACCGAACTGAGCTTTACCACCCAACGGCTGCTGCGTAACGAGGCTGTACGGCCCTGTTGAACGTGCGTGCATCTTATCGTCAACCAAGTGATTCAACTTAAGATAGTACATATACCCTACGGTAACAGGACGATCAAATGCTTCCCCTGTCAGACCATCAAATAAGGTCATCTGTCCTGACTCAGGCAGGTCCGCTAACTTCAGCATGGACTTAATCTGTGCTTCTGACACACCATCAAATACTGGAGATGCAACCGGCACCCCTTTCTTAAGGTTCTGAGCAAGCTCCATGACTTCTTCATCACTAAACTGAGAGAAGTCCGTAGACTGACCCTGTGTTTCGTTATAGATTTTGTCTAGGAATGAACGCATTTCGCTCATCTCTGCCTGCTCTTGAATCATGGCATTAATCTTAGTACCTAAGCCTTCAGCCGCTAGACCAAGGTGAACTTCAAGAATCTGTCCAACGTTCATACGCGACGGTACACCTAGAGGGTTCAAGCAGATATCAACAGGACGTCCTGTCTCATCATAAGGCATGTCTTCAACAGGGCAGATACGTGAAATAACACCCTTGTTTCCGTGACGACCCGCCATCTTATCACCCGGTTGGATACGACGCTTAATCGCAACATAAACCTTAACCATTTTAGAGACACCTGGTGCTAAATCATCCCCCTGTGTTAGCTTCTTACGCTTCTCTTCATAGGCATCATTAAAGTCAGAACGACGAGCTTTAAGCTGCGCTTCAAGCAACTCTAACTGACGAGAAATTTCAGCATCCGCCACATTCAGACCAAACCATTTAAGACGCTCTACGCCCGCTAGGAACTCAGCAGTAATCGCTGTACCATCCACTAACTGATGACCGTCTAGCATGACCTTAACTCGGCCTAATGTATCATTTTCAAGAATGGTGTACTCTTCATCAATGTCCTTACGAACCTTAGAAAGCTCCTCTTCCTGAATCTCCATGGCACGTGCATCTTTATCAATCCCTTCACGCGTGAAGACTTGAACATCGATAACTGTTCCTTCAATGCCTTTCGTCACACGTAGTGAGGTATCTTTAACGTCAGATGCCTTCTCTCCGAAGATTGCTCGTAGAAGCTTCTCTTCAGGCGTTAGTTGAGTTTCACCCTTAGGCGTTACCTTACCAACCAAGATATCACCCTGCTTAACTTCAGCACCAACATAAACGATACCGCACTCATCAAGACGACCTAATGCAGACTCACCAACATTTGGAATATCGGCAGTAATTTCTTCTGGCCCAAGCTTGGTATCACGCGCTAAACACGTTAACTCTTCAATATGGATCGTTGTATAACGGTCTTCCTGAACAACACGCTCAGAGACAAGAATTGAATCCTCGAAGTTATAACCATTCCAAGGCATAAATGCGATACGCATGTTCTGACCTAATGCCAACTCACCTAAGTCGGTAGATGGACCATCTGCTAAGACGTCACCACGAACGATCGCGTCACCCGCTTTAACGATTGGCTTCTGGTTGATACACGTGTTTTGGTTAGAACGCTGGTACTTCACTAGATTGTAGATATCTACCCCAGTTTCACCTTCTTGAATCTCTTCACCTGAGACACGGATAACGATTCGAGATGCATCAGATGACAGTACAACACCGCCACGCTCGGCAACCACTGTTACACCAGAATCTCTAGCAACGATCTTCTCAATACCCGTTCCAACAAGCGGCTTATCTGCACGTAAAGTTGGAACCGCCTGACGCTGCATGTTCGCTCCCATTAGGGCACGGTTAGCATCATCGTGTTCAAGGAATGGAATAAGTGACGCAGCGACAGATACAATCTGCTTAGGCGAAACATCCATTAGGTTGACATCTTTTGGCGTCGCTAGAATAAATTCATTACGGTGACGAGCAGAGATTAGGTTGTCAACAAAACGACCTTCCTCGTTTACGTTGGCAACGGCCTGTGCAATGACGTAGTTCATCTCGTCAATCGCAGAGATATACTCAATTTCATCCGTTACTTGGCCATCAACCACTTTACGATACGGTGTTTCTAGGAAACCGTACTCGTTTGTCTTAGCGTAAATCGCTAAGGTGTTGATTAGACCAATGTTTGGCCCTTCAGGTGTCTCGATAGGGCAAAGACGACCGTAGTGTGTAGGGTGTACATCACGTACTTCAAAACCAGCACGTTCACGCGTAAGACCACCAGGCCCTAACGCTGAAACACGACGCTTGTGTGTCACTTCTGAAAGCGGGTTAACCTGATCCATAAACTGTGAAAGCTGTGATGAACCGAAGAACTCTTTAACCGCAGCCGAGACTGGCTTAGCGTTAATTAAGTCCTG
>JAADDM010000018.1 GCA_013153955.1 Gammaproteobacteria bacterium
CATTACGAAGATGAATTTGTACACTATATCGAACATGGTTGCAGTATTTACGACCGCACCTAATGAATTGAGTTTGAATCTTCAATCAATTATTAGGTCAATCAGAAAACTTAGGTTAAAGAATTATGGTTAAAGTTGAGATAAACGGACAGGTTGTACAAGCGCAAGAAGGTGACATGCTTATTGATGTTGCGGATGATGCGCAGATTGCCATTCCCCGTTTCTGTTACCACAAAAAACTCTCTATCGCTGCGAACTGTCGTATGTGCCTAGTTGAGGTGGAAGGGGCTTGGAAAGCGCTTCCTGCTTGTGCGACACCAGTTACAGACGGTATGAAAGTACATACCAAATCTGCTAAAGCAATTGCTGCACAAAAATCAGTGATGGAATTCTTACTGATTAACCACCCATTAGATTGTCCTATTTGTGACCAGGGTGGAGAGTGTGAGTTACAAGACGTTGCAATGGACTACGGTGATGATGTTTCTCGCTATACCGAAGCAAAACGCGTTGTAGGTGATCGTGATGCCGGCTCCCTAATCAAAACAGACATGACACGTTGTATTCACTGTACACGCTGTGTCCGTTTTGGTCAGGAAGTTGCAGGCATGATGGAGTTGGGTGCAACGGGCCGCAGTGAATGGATGGAGATTGGTACCTATATTGAGAAATCAATCACCTCTGAAATGTCCGGTAACATGATTGATTTATGTCCTGTCGGCGCACTGACCTCTAAACCCTTCCGCTATACTGCGCGTGCATGGGAGCTTAAAGCCCATAAGGCGATTGCAGCACATGACAGTATTGGTTCACACATTACAGTTCACTCAAAAAATAATGAAGTGAAGCGTGTTGTTCCGCGCGAAAATGAATCAATCAACGAAGTTTGGATTTCAGATAGAGATCGTTTCTCATACGAAGCCATTAACTCTGAAAGTCGTTTGACGCAGCCGATGATTAAGGTTAACAACAGTTGGCAGGTAACGGATTGGGAAACCGCCTTAGAGTTTACTGTTGAAGGCCTTAAAAAGGTGTTGGCGGAAAGCAAAGAAGTCGGTGTCTTAGCGTCGGCTAACTCAACTCTTGAAGAGCTTCACCTGCTACAGAAATTGGCTCGTGGTGTTGGGATTGAAAATATTGATTATCGTCACCGCCAAGTGGATTTCTCTTTAGATGCGATAGGATTTAATACACCATCTCTGTCAGTTGATCTTGCACAGGTAGATGAGCTTGATGCAGTATTGATTGTAGGTTCTTATTTAAGAAAAGAGCTGCCTATTTTGAATCATAGAATTCGTAAAGCAGCGATTGCGGGTGGATCTATTTATGCAGTCAACCCAGTCGAATTTGAATTTAACTACAAGATTTCACAGATGGGTGCTGATAACGGTATGATCAATGAGTTGGCAGGTATTGCGAAAGCGACCTGTGATATCTCTGGTCAAAACAACCAGGCCTGGTTAAATGCGGTTGAAGTTTCTGAGGCACAGAAAGCGGTTGCGCAAACCCTGGTTGACTCAAATAAAGCTAGCGTGATGGTGGGTCAGATTAGTCAGATGCACTCTGATTTTGCTGTTATTCAGAAGCTTGCGAGCATCATTACAGAAAACAGTGGCGCTCAATTAAGTATCCTGCCTATCTCAGCGAATGAAGTCGGTGCACATTTGGTTAATTTCCTACCTAAGTCAGGTAAGAACAGTGCACAGATGGCAGCAGAGGGTATGAAGGCGTTCATTAATATGAATATTGAGCCTGAATCTGACTTTACGCTGAATGAAGCCGCAATGGTGGCTATGTATAATGCCGAGTTTGTTGTTAATCTGACTGCTTTTGATAGTGAAAAGCAGCGTGAATATGCGGATGTAATGCTTCCTATTGCAACCTTCGCTGAAACAGCTGGTACATTTGTTAATGCCAATGGCTTAAAGCAATCGTTCAAAATGTCAGTGAACCCTAAAGGGGATTCAAAGGCTGCTTGGAAAGTGCTTAGGGTCTTAGGCAATATGTTTGACGTTGCAGGATTTGAATTCACACACAGTAACGAAGTACTTCAAGAGGTATTAGATAATACTGCTGAAACGATTGATTTTACTGCTGTGAATGGTCAACTTCCGACGACAAACAATGATGCTAAGCTTCATCTGGTTTCACCTTATGAGATGGACTGCCTAGTTCGTAGATCACCTTCATTACAAGCGACACCTGATGCAGATGTTGCCACAATGGTTAGAGGATAATATTAATGTTTGACGCACTACAAGCTTTCTTATCCACCTATCTATTTGATTGGCTGGCTATCTTAATTACTTTGGTTATTCAGGCCGTCGTCGTGGTTTTACCCATGATGCTCGTTGTTGCTTGGTTAACTTATGCAGAACGTAAAGTTATTGGCTATATGCAAGTTCGTATGGGGCCTAACCGAGTGGGTCCAATTGGTTTGTTGCAACCGATTGCAGATGCGCTAAAGCTAATGACCAAAGAGGTTATTTTTCCAGATCAAGCCAATAAGTTTTTATTCATTATTGCACCGGTACTAGCCCTTGCACCTGCAGTGGTTGCTTGGGCTGTTATCCCATTTGGGGATGGCCTGGTTGTTTCAGATGTTAATGCTGGGGTTTTATTTGTGCTTGCAGCTTCTTCTATTGTTGTCTTCGGGGTGATCATTGCGGGTTGGGCTTCTAACTCCAAGTACGCTTTCCTCGGTGCGATGCGTGGTGCTGCTCAAAAGATCTCTTATGAAATTGCGATGGGCTTTGCACTGGTAACGGTTCTAATGATTGCTGGTACCATGAACTTAACAGAGATTGTGAATGGCCAGAAGGGCGGCATCTATCACTGGTATTTACTGCCTCTGTTACCAATGTTCTTTGTCTACTTTATTGCAGGCCTAGCAGAAACCAACCGTACTCCATTTGATGTTGTTGAGGGAGAAGCCGAAATTGTTGCTGGTTTCCACGTTGACTATTCAGGGATGACATTCGGTGTCTTTATGCTGGCGGAATACTTGATGATGATTCTCATCTCATTTATGACAGCCATTATGTTCCTTGGCGGATGGTTATCTCCGTTTGAAGGCATTCCATATTTAGAAGCGGCATTTGCTTGGGTTCCACAGTTGGGCTGGTTAGCATTTAAAGTTTCTTTCTTACTGTTCGTTTTCCTTTGGTTACGTGCAACTTTCCCTAGATACCGTTATGACCAATTAATGCGTCTAGGTTGGAAAGTACTGATTCCGGTGACGATTGTTTGGGTATTTGTTGTTGGTGCAATGAAATACTTCGATTTTGGTCCTTGGTTTAATTAATTTAGAGGGTGACATGGGTAGATTTTTAAGACATCAAATTAAAACGTGGGGCCTGACTGAACTTTTTAAAGGGATGGCTCTAACAGGTAAATATCTGTTTAAACGCAAAATTACAGTACGGTATCCAGAGGAGAAAACTCCAATGTCTCCGCGCTTCCGTGGTCATCACGCACTGCGTCGTTATGAGAATGGAGAGGAGCGTTGTATCGCATGTAAGCTGTGTGAAGCAGTTTGTCCTGCCAATGCAATTACCATCGAATCTGAAGAGCGTGAGGACGGTACGAGACGTACCACGCAATACGATATTGATATGTTTAAGTGTATCTACTGTGGTTTCTGTGAAGAAGCCTGTCCAGTAGATGCGGTGGTTGAAACTCGCGTTTTTGAATATGAGTTTCACGAGCGTGGTCCCCATATTATGACCAAGGACAAGTTACTGGCCTTTGGGGATAAGCATGAAGATCAAATTGCTGCAGATCGTGCAGTAGATGCTAAGTATCGATAACGGAGCCTGGACTTAATATGACTTTTGAATTATTTATATTTTATTTATTAGCATCGATTGCCGTCATCTCTGGTGTGATGATGATCAGTGTTAATAATGCAGTTAAAGCGACCATGTGGTTGGTATTAGCTTTTATCGCCACCGCTGGTGTGTGGATTATGGCACAAGCTGAATTTCTTGGCTTGGTGCTTATCCTTGTCTATGTGGGTGCGGTTATGGTGCTCTTCCTTTTTGTTGTCATGATGGTTGATATCAATATCTCAGCAATGAAAGAGGGCTTTACACAATACCTACCAATCGGTGCAATGGCTGCGATTGCCATTTTTGCCATGATGTATATGGTATTGGGTACGGAGCACTTTGGTCTTGAAGTGACTGGTGTTCCAGCAGGGCTTCCTGAAGGCATAAACAACACCAAGTCAATCGCCATTCCGCTCTATACAACTCATGCTTATGCGTTTGTATTGGCCGCGGTATTATTACTACTTGGTATTGTCGCTGCGATTGCGTTAACACTTCGTCGCCGTCCTACGGGTGAAGTGCTTTATCAAGATATTGATAAGCAGGTTCAGACACTGGCTGAAGATCGCTTTAGAATGGTTAAAATGGACTCTGTTGTTGAAAAACAGGTGCCTGTAAAAGATGAGGGTGAAAAATGATTGCGTTATCTGATTTCCTGCTTTTCGGGGCAGTCCTGTTCATGATAAGTATGGCGGGTATTTTCCTAAATAGAAAAAACGTCATCATCTTATTGATGTCAATTGAATTGCTATTACTTGCGGTTAATACAAACCTAGTCGCGTTCTCTCACTATCTAAATGATGTGACAGGACAGATTTTTGTATTCTTTATTTTAACTGTCGCGGCAGCGGAAGCAGCGATTGGTCTAGCCATTGTTGTTCTTGTTTACCGTAAGCGTAAGAGCATCAATGTTGATGACCTTGGCACACTCAAAGGGTAGTTGTTGATGTTACATACGATTTTAACTTTAATACTTGTCTCTCCCCTTATCGGCGCACTGATTGCCGGTTTGTTTGGACGACAAATTGGCCGAGTAGGGGCGCATACTGCGACCATACTGGGTGTGACTATCTCTGTTGTGTTATCGGCTTATGTCTTTAACCAGTTTGTACTTGAGGGGGCTGAGGCTTATAACGCGAGTCTATACACTTGGCTTGTCACTGATGGGATTCGATTTGAACTTGGTTTCATGATTGATGAGCTATCCGCAACCATGATGCTTGTGGTGACATTTGTCTCTCTTATGGTGCATATCTATACGGTTGGCTATATGGATCATGATGAAGATTATGACCATAACGATCCGTACTATCAGCGTTTCTTCAGCTATATTTCGCTCTTTACTTTCTCAATGTTGTCATTGGTCATGGCCAACAACTTCCTACAGCTGTTCTTTGGTTGGGAAGCGGTTGGACTTGTCTCTTATCTGTTGATTGGTTTCTATATGAAGCGTGAGTCTGCTATTCAAGCAAATTTTAAAGCTTTCTTAGTGAACCGAGTCGGTGATTTAGGCTTCATTCTTGGAATCGCTGTTGTATTTGTCTATTTTAATACAATGGACTACAACGAGTTTTTCGCACAGCTTGCAGATAACAAAGATGTGATGATTGAAATTATCCCGGGTGTTGAGTGGTCTATGATTACCTTGATGCTGATTCTACTTTTCGTTGGTGCAATGGGTAAGTCAGCTCAGATGCCGTTACACGTTTGGTTACCTGAGTCAATGGAAGGGCCTACGCCTATTTCGGCTTTGATTCACGCTGCAACGATGGTAACAGCAGGGGTCTTCTTGATTGCGCGCTTATCGCCAGCGTTTGAAATGTCAGAAGTCGCTCTGAGTGTTGTGCTGATTATTGGTGCTTTAACCGCCTTCTTAATGGGCTTGTTAGGCCTAATTCAAACAGATATCAAACGGGTTGTCGCCTACTCAACTCTTTCTCAGTTAGGCTACATGATTGCTGCAATGGGAGCTTCGGCTTATGCGGCTGGTATGTTCCATGTATTAACGCATGCGTTCTTTAAAGCGTTGTTATTCCTTGCAGCAGGGTCGGTCATTATCGCAATGCACCACAAGCAAGAAATTTCAGATATGGGGGGGCTTAAGAAATATATGCCGATTACCTATATTGCGATGTTGATTGGATCACTTGCTCTAATTGGATTCCCGGGGTTCTCAGGTTTCTTCTCTAAAGACAGTATCTTACTTTCTTTAAATGAAGCGGAACGTTTCGGGTCTAGTTTTGCCTACATTCTATTGATGGCGGGTGTCTTTATCACGGCATTCTATAGTTTCAGAATGTTCTTCCTAGTATTTCATGGTGAAGAGAGTGAATACGTCAAAACCCATCAGATTAAAGAGTCTCCATGGGTGGTTACTGTACCGCTGGTATTGTTATCAGTTCCTGCTGCCGTCATGGGCTTGCCGATGATTGAGCCAATGCTTAACGGAACTTACTTCGGTAGTGCGTTGCAGATACTCCCTCAAAATGATGTCATGATGACGGTCTATACAACTTACTACCACGGTGCGGTAGATATGATTGTTCACTCATTCTTGACGCTTCCTGTTATCTTAGCAATCTCAGGTGTGGTACTGGCTTATGTCATGTATGTTCAAGTGCCTACTTTGCCTGCTAAGTTAAAGAAAATGTGCCCTCGTGGTTTCTATGTACTAGACAGTGCTTACGGTTTTGACCGTTTGAATGATATTGTCTTTGTTGACGGAACACGTAAGTTGGGCCACTTCTTTAATCGCGTTGTTGATGGAAAAATCATTGATACAGGGATGGTTACAAACACATTCATGGCTGTTTCTAATTCAGCAGATGCATTGCGTCAGTCTCAAACGGGTTACCTATACCACTATGCGTTTGTAATGATTTTAGGTCTACTAGCAATGCTAGTTTGGACACTTTGGTAAATAAGAAGAATAAGTAGATAAGGAAATGGATTACATGCTCACAGGCTTTCCTATTTTAAGCACGCTAATTTGGCTACCGATTATTGGTGGACTATTAGTACTATTTGCAGGTCGTAATAACGACTCTGCGGCAAAATGGTTATCACTGGCAACAGTGGTCGCAACGTTTATTCTTTCGATTCCATTATGGACCGGATTTGATAACAGTACCGCTTCTATGCAATTTGTTGAACAAGTTGCATGGATCCCGATGTTTAATATTCACTATCACCTTGGAGTGGACGGCCTCTCTATGCCGTTGGTGTTATTAACAACCTTTACACAAGTATTGGTTATTGCCTCTGCTTGGGATGTGATTAAAGACCGTGTCGAACAGTACATGGGTGCATTCTTAATCATGGGCGGGATCATGGTGGGTGTATTTGTTGCACTCGATTCGATTTTGTTCTACATTTTCTGGGAAGCGTTGTTGATTCCAATGTTTATCGTGATTGGTAAATGGGGTGGACCAAAACGTGTTTATGCGACATTGAAGTTCTTCTTGTATACCTTCCTAGGATCGGTATTCATGTTGGTTTCATTCCTGTATATGTACTACCTATCAGGCAGCTTCTCGATTCTTGATTTCCAGGATATGCCATTAGGGATGACCGCTCAGATTCTGATTTTCTTAGCGTTCTTAGCAGCTTTTGCAGTCAAAATTCCAATGTTCCCTGTACATACCTGGTTACCAGATGCACACGTTGAAGCGCCTACAGCGGGTTCTGTTGTCCTAGCGGCAATTATGCTAAAAATGGGGGGGTACGGGTTCGTACGATTCAGTCTACCCATTACGCCAGATGCTTCTATGACGCTTGATTGGATTGTGATTGCACTGTCTCTGATTGCTATTGTTTACATCGGTGTTGTCGCGCTTGCTCAGAGTGATATGAAAAAGCTTGTTGCTTACTCTTCGATCTCACACATGGGGTTCGTTACATTGGGTATGTTCCTTGTCTACGACATTGTGCAAAATACAGGCTCAATGCAGGGCGCTCAATTAGGGATGGAAGGGGCTATGGTTCAGATGATCTCTCACGGATTTATCTCGGGCGCGATGTTCCTAGCCATTGGTGTCCTATACGACCGAATGCATACACGTGAAATTTCTGCCTATGGTGGGGTCGTCAATAAGATGCCTTGGTTTGTCCTGTTTGCCGTCATCTTCTCCATGGCTAACGTAGGTCTACCCGGTACTTCAGGGTTTGTTGGTGAGTTTATGGTCATCCTCAGTGCTTTTAAAGCCAATCTTTGGTACGGCACTCTGGCAGCATTAACATTGGTTATCGGAGCGGCTTATACGCTTTGGATGGTCAAGCGCGTCTTTTTCGGTGCGGTCGTTAATGACCAAGTTGAGCAGCTACAGGATCTTAATAAACGTGAGTTTGCCATTATGGCGACGCTTGCGATTGCAATTATTGCATTGGGTGTATTCCCAGGCCCATTAATGGAAGTGATGCATACTTCCGTTGGACATTTACTTGTTCAAGCAACAACTTCTAAACTTTAATTTGGACTAGGTGAGTTAACAATATGAATTTTGTCATTCCATCATTTGCCCCAGCAATACCAGAGATGGTGCTTTTAGCACTGATCTCCTTTATTTTGGTTGCAGATACTTTCTGGTCTAAGCGTCACCAGTTTCTAACGTATTACGTTTCTCAGATCAGTTTGGTCGTGGTTGGTTACTTTATTTTGACCAGCTTCTCGACAGCTCAGGTGATTACCTTTGATGGTAGTTTTGTCCGCGACAGCTTTGCAGATGTCCTTAAGCTATTTACCATTGCTGTTACGATGGGGGTTTTTCTCTTTTCAAAAGACTACCTTGTTCAGCATAAATTTTTCAGTGGAGAGTTCTTTGTATTAGGTTTGTTTGGTGTGTTAGGGATGTTCGTTATGATCTCTGCTCACAACCTAATTACGATGTATCTTGGGCTAGAGATCATGTCTCTTGCTACCATTGCGATGATTGCTCTGAGAAAAGACAGTGGCGCGGCGGTTGAAGCGGCCCTAAAGTATTTTGTATTGGGTGCGCTTGCAACCGGTATGTTGTTATACGGTTTTTCAATGATTTATGGTGCGACCGGTTCAATTACCTTCCCTGAGATTGCCAGTATCATTGCATCTGGTCAAGCGGATGGAGTGGTACTCGCCTTTGGTGTTGTCTTTGTTGTAATTGGTGTAGCCTTTAAGTTAGGTGCAGTGCCTTTTCATATGTGGGTACCTGATGTGTATCATGGTGCACCAACGGCTGTAACGCTTTATATTGGTACGGCACCTAAAATTGCTGGTTTTGCCATGCTGTATCGTCTACTCGCTGAAGCAATGCCAGGCTTAGTTGAAGACTGGTTATCCCTGATTATCATTATTTCAATTTTATCAATGGTTGTCGGTTCAATTATTGCGATTGCACAAGACAACTTAAAGCGTTTACTTGCCTACTCTGGTATTGGGCATATGGGTTTCCTTCTGCTAGGGGTCATTGCTGCAACGCCTGAAGGCTATGCGGCTGCTATGTACTATGTCATTGTGTATGCGATTACGGGGGTAGCTGGGTTCGGAATGATTGTTGCCTTATCTCGTACAGGTAAAGAGTTTGATGCGATTGCAGACTTTAAGGGGCTTAATGTAAGAAACCCTTGGTTGGCATTAATGATGTTAATTATTCTATTCTCTATGGCCGGTATCCCACCATTTGTAGGCTTCTGGGCTAAAATTATCGTTATCGAAGAAGTTGTAAAAGCAGGCTTTACTTGGATTGCGGTACTGGCGGTCGTGATGGCCGTTATCAGTGCGTTCTACTACCTTAAAGTGGTGAAAGCAATGTACTTTGATAAGCCCGATGATACCTCTAACCTAGAGCCTGTCAGCGGTAGCCTATCTTGGGGTGTGAGCCTTGCAGCAATTTTGTTGTTGGTACTCGGCTTACTGCCTAACGGATTGATTGCGTTGTCTTATAGCACGCTTACAGTCCTATAAGGGTTAAAGTTTTTCATTAAAAGCCCGAATTTCGGGCTTTTTTTTTATAAAAGACCTTTGTATAAGGGCTTATAAGGAATTAATATCATGGATCTAAATCAATCAGTATGGTTATTACTCGTGACAGCAATGGTGCTTGCCAATATCCCCTTTATTTTAAGTAACCGTCTGTTCTTATTAATCAAAGTGCCGACTAAATCAATTGTAGTGAACTTGCTGGAGTGGTTTCTCTATTTTATTGTCACGGGATTCTTTGCCTACCTATTAGAAAAGAAGAGTATGGGGCACGTAGCAGACCAGACTTGGGAGTTCTATACCGTTGCGCTTTTCATGTTCATTATTTTCGCTTTTCCAGGGTTTATCTACCGATACAACCTTAAGCAATTCTTAAAACAAAATAAAACGTAATTAAACTAGAATAGGGTTGATTAAATTCCCAAAGCCCCTATAATACGCCACATCGAAATGAGTTATACTTATCGATTCGATGTAAAAATTGTCGCGGGGTGGAGCAGCTTGGTAGCTCGTCGGGCTCATAACCCGAAGGTCATAGGTTCAAATCCTGTCCCCGCTACCACAT
>JAADDM010000022.1 GCA_013153955.1 Gammaproteobacteria bacterium
TTTTAAAGTGATAATAAATACTGGCTTTATTGGCACCCGTTATGGATGCAAGTTCATCCATAATCGTACCGTCATAGCCTTTTTCAGCAAACAGCTTAGTGGCTGAATGCTGAATTAGCTGTGCAGTTTTTGAGGGTTTTTTCTGTTTTTCAGACATAACCAATACACTTATCTAATTTGATTTAAATAAATTTTAACTAATTAGTTAAATAAGTGCAATCTTATATAGCGCTACAATTTTTAATGGTCCATCATAAAGAAAATATTGCAGGCTATTCATGCCTCTATTTAGTCGGTGGCAGGGTTTTAAATTTATAGTAAATAATTTAGGGAGTGATGCCGCCCTATAGGATGTTTTTTTATATAACAAACAGGAAACGCAATAAAGAAAGGCATCGATAAGAGAAGTATCAACAAGGTAAGCCCTAGCTAGATTACAAGCCTTTAACCAAAAAAGGCCTGGTTAACTTAATAACCAGGCCTCCTAGAGTGCTGTCTTTGTAGTCTTTTAAGGAGCTACCTTAAAAGACTACATCACATTCTTTAACGCTTATTACCATTTGCCGAACGCTGACCGCCACCGTTTCCGCCACGACCACCACCATTGCCACTTCGGCCTGCACCTTGGCCTCGGCCGCCACTTTTTTGACCACCAGAGCCATTACGCCCGCCATTGCCACGTGCATTACTGCCCGAACGTTGGCCATCTTTATGCTCAGATTTTGGCTTACTACGCTTTGGGCGGTTTGGTCGCTTAGGGGCTCTTAAGCTTGTCTCAGGTAGAGGGTGAGTTGGTTCAAATCCTGCAACCACTTCTCGCTTAAGGAGTTCTTGCGTGAGTCGCTCAATATCGCCTAACTGCTTAATTTCATCCGCACACACTAAAGAGACGGCCTCTCCTGTAGAGCCTGCACGTCCTGTACGACCGATACGGTGAACATAGTCCTCAGGTACATCCGGTAGTTCAAAGTTAACCACATGTGGCAACTGGTCAATATCAATACCACGCGCAGCAATATCTGTCGCGACTAATACTTGAATTTTATAATCTTTAAACTCAGCCAGAGCACGAGTACGTGCGCCCTGACTCTTGTTACCATGAATTGCTGCGGCTTTAATGCCCGCTTTATCCAGCAACTTTGTCAGTTTATTTGCACCATGCTTGGTTCTTGAGAAAACCAATACCTGATCCCATACATTGTCCTTAATAAGGTGAATCAACAGTGCGGCTTTTTGGCCTTTATCCACGGTGACAATTTTCTGAGAAACAGATTTAACCGTTGAGTTCTTAGGGGTAACAGAAATTTCTGCTGGATTATGCACTAGCCCTTTTGCTAAACGGCGAATATCATCCGAAAAGGTGGCAGAGAACATTAAGTTCTGACGTTTTTTAGGCAGAACAGCAATAATTTTTTTGATGTCGTTAATAAAGCCCATATCCAACATACGATCAGCTTCATCTAATACCAAAATTTCCAGTTCATCAAACTTAATCGCATTCTGCTGATATAAGTCCAACAAACGGCCAGGGGTCGCTACCAGAATATCTACGCCACGACGTAGCTTCATCATCTGAGGGTTAATTTTAACGCCACCAAAAACAACCGCTGTTTTCAAAGGAAGCTTTGCACCATAAGTCTCAACACTGGCAGCAACCTGTGCAGCAAGTTCACGCGTTGGCGTTAAAATTAATGCACGTACTTTATTTGCACCGGCAGGCTTACCCTTGCTCAATAGTTCAAGTAAAGGCAGGGTAAAACCAGCCGTTTTACCCGTTCCTGTCTGGGCGGCCGCCATCACATCGCGACCTTCTAATACGGCAGGTATCGCCTGTGCTTGAATCGGTGATGGGGTGTCGTAACCCTGTGCTGTTACCGCTTCTAATAGGGGAGCGGATAATCCTAAATCTGTAAATTTCATGGTATTTTTTTCTCTATGTATCGCCCTAAACACACCGCGTAAAAGTTGCGAGGTTTACAGTACGAATAATTATATATTTATCATGCAATTCAATCAGTTAAGGTAACCCTTCATTGCACTCCCCCTTATGAAGGAAAATCCCTCTATAAGCGGTCGAGCTAGCTTACAGCAAGCAGCCCTTATTTGCCGAATAATATCACTATTTGGTAATATTATTTTAAAAGCCACCATACTCCCTACCAAGCGGTCAGCAATCCTCATTTTTCAGGGAAAAATGCAGGCTATAATGCGTTTAATTAACCATGAATGAGTTAATCCCTCTTAGCCCCTAAATTCACCTGATAAAATAAACCAACCATTAAAAGAGTGACATATATGAAAATTTGGGTTGATGCTGATGCTTGTCCAGTCGTGATTAAAGAGATTCTATTTAAGGCTGCCAACCGCACTCAGACCGAGTTGACCTTGGTCGCCAATCACGGTATGCACCTACCGCCGTCACGTTATATTGATTTTATACAGGTCGGCGCAGGCTTTGATGTAGCCGATAGTGAGATTGTGAAACGTTTAAATGCAGGCGACTTAGTCATCACCAGTGATATTCCGCTTGCAGATGAGATCATCACCCAAGGCGGCCATGTACTCACCTCACGAGGTGAACCTTTAACGCCGAGTAATATTAAACCTAAATTAAACATGCGTGATTTTATGGAAACTATGCGCTCAAGCGGTGTACAGACAGGGGGCCCACCACCTCTCAATCAAGCTGATCGCCAAGCCTTTGCCAATCAACTCGATAAGTGGCTGGTGAAAAATAGACCTTAAGATAAGCATTAAGCCTAAAACAGGCTTAATAACACTTCTTTAGCTTTATTTAAAACGACCTAGCCCACTTGGCCTCTTAACTTTTGAGTATGACTCAGCCGGCTATTCAGGCATGCCCACCATCACTGAGTACATGCTCTCAGGATGAATATGACGTTGCCAGGCCGCCAGCACCTCGGCCTTGGTGAGTTTTTCGATGGCTTTTGGAAAAGCTTCAAGGTAGTCAAGCGGCAGGCCGTAAAACCCAATCATGGAGATATAGCCTATAATTTTGGCATTACTGTCAATTCTCAGTGGAAACCCGCCAATTAAATTATCTTTAATATCTTGAAAGTGCGCATTATCAAAATCCTTCATAAAGGCCGCTAAGGTTTCATTCACCACTTTCTCGGCCTCTTTTGCCGTTTTGTTTTTAGTAGACAACCCCACAATCCAAGGGCCTGCTTGACGCATTGGCGCAAAACCACTGCTGACCCCATAAACTAAACCACGTGCTTCACGCACCTCTTTCATCAACAATGATGCAAAGCCACTTCCACCCAATAGGTGGTTGCCTAAAAAGAGGGCGTAGTAATCTGGATTACCCCGCTCAACACCAATTTGTCCCATTTTAAAATAGGTTTGACTGGAATCAAACTGAATTATTTCAGTGCTTTTTCCTGTCGATTGAACGGGCGCAGGCGCGGCGATGGGTTCAGGAGAGCTTCCGATGGGTAAGCCTTCTAAAAGCTGCTCTGCGATGGCTTCTGCCTGCTGTCTATCCACATTGCCCACAATGGCGATGGTGGCATTTTGGCTGACGATATAGGTCTGATAAAACGCTGTAATCTCTTGCAAGGTTAAGGCTTCAACCGTCTCAATACTACCTGCGACTGGGTGTCCATACGGATGCTGACCATACAGCCCTTTCCAAAAAGCTTTGCTTGCCATGCTACTGGGTGAAAGGGCTTGCTGTTTCAAGCCAACCAGTAATCGTTTACGCTCTCTGTCAAAAATAGACTGCTCAAAGACAGATTGGCTTAGGGTTTCTGAAAACAGTGTCAGTGCAGGTTTTAAAATAGATGGCCGAGTTAAGCTTCTCAACGTAAAGCTGGCCATGTCTCGGTTCACCCCTCCGCCCATACTTGCCCCTAATGCATTCATTTTATCTGCTAGCTCAGCTTCACTGTTCTGTGTGGTTTTTAAGCCCAGCAAAGTTGTCATCATAGAGGCCACGCCCCACTGCTCACCATCCCGAGCGCTGCCTGCATCAAAGGCGACTTTAATATCTAACATGGGCAGTTGAGGCGCATGCACAAACATGACCTTTGCACCGTTATCAGCTTGCCACGCCTGTATATTTACAGTTGACCAGGCCTGGTGAGAGCCTAATAGAAGCGAAGCCCCCAATAAAAAGGGCGTGAATCGTACCCATTTTGGAGAGGATTGGAGTCTCATTTGTGTACGAGGCTGTTGTTTTGTAAAGTCTAAAATCAACGCAACGTAAGCGGTTAATAAGCGCATAGTTACAGCCTCCCTGTATAGGCTTTAAGCCCTGAATGATCTTTGCCATCAGGATAGAGTGTGGCAATGGTTAGGTTATCTTTGTGTAGGTATTTTTGAGCGACAGCCTGTAATTGCTCGGGCGTCACTTGTCGAATATTGTCAATCCAGTGGTCTAACGTATCCGCTGGCAGACCCACACTGACCAGCGTACCAATAATCATCGCTTGTGATTGAATAGAGTCACGATAGTAGACATGATCCGCTTCATCCTTCGCCCAAACACGCGCCAACTCCTCTGAACTCACTAAGGTCGTTTTTAATTTTTCAACCTCAGCCAGTAAAGCGGCTTCAATCTCAGCAACCTTATGCCCTGTGATGGGCGTACCGCTCAGTTCAAACAAAGTCGGCAGTCGATCCGTACTGTGGTAACTGCTACTAACGCCTGCAGCAATCTGCTGTTCACGCACCAAAGAGACGGGCAGGCGACTGCTGCTACCGCCCTCTAAAATACTGCTTAATACCGCCAGTGCATACACCTCTTGGCGCTCTTCATCATTGCGGGCTGTCACCAAGCTTGGTACATGAAACCCCATCTGCACTGAAGGCACTTTGGTGGCTCCTTTTAATTCAATACGACGCAGCCCCTCTTGGGTAATTTCAACCTGAGGTTTAGGGCTCGCAATCGTCTCGGCTTGATACGCTCCGTAGTATTTCTTTGCCAACGCCAACACCGCTTCTGGCTGAACATCGCCAGCCACCACCAAAGTAGCATTATTCGGGGCATACCACTGCTTATACCAACTGCGTAAATCCTCTGCTTTATAGTGACGTATATCGGTCATCCACCCAATGACGGGATTCCTAGATGGACTGTTCAAAAAAGCGGTCGCGGTAAATTGCTCATTCAGTTTTGAGCTAGGTTGATCCTCTAAGCGCCAACGACGCTCTTCGGTCACAACATCTCGCTCTTTATAGAAGGCCTCATCGTCAATAACAAGGTGACGCATTCTATCAGCCTCAATTTTCATCACTTTCTCAAGGTGCTGTCGCCCCACCACTTGGTAATAGGCGGTGTAGTTAGCCGAAGTAAAAGCATTCTCCTGCCCCCCTAATTGTGAGACTATCTTTGAGAACTCACCTAGTTTTAGCGTTTTTGTGCCTTTAAACATCATGTGTTCCAGCATGTGAGATAGTCCCGTCTTGCCTGCCTCTTCATAAGTTGAACCGACTTTATACCAGACCTGATGTACAACCACGGGCGCTCTGTGATCCTCTTTGACCACAATATGCATGCCATTCTCTAGCTGATACTCAGCCATATTGGCAGAGGCCGTTAATCCAAACATGGAGAGTGCCAGCGCACCGGTAAAGCGAGTTAACTTGGAAATAAACACTGTATGAGTTCCCTTATTCTTAATAAAGCCTAAAGTAAATCCCTTATAGGCCACCGTTTGCGTTTATAAAACCGCTTATAAAAGGGTTATGTAAACAACCGAATTGAATTGATTTATAATAGCTCAATATTTAGATTTAAGGGGCGCTAACCCTTTAAATATCGCCCTATTTTCAACATTATTGGAAAACCGTCCATGTTCAGTTTTTTACGCCGTAAGAAAAAAAAGACCCAAGAAGCATCCCAAGCTTCTGAAAATAATCTCTCACAGGCAGCAGAGACAGGTGCTCCTCCCGAACCCAGTACGCCGACAGAAGTTAATTTACCGACACCAGAAGCCGTCTTAACCTCAGAGCCAATCACAGAAGAAGCTGCCGGCTCTAAAGCAGAACCTGAATTAGAGGCAAAGCCCGAGCCAGAACAAGCATCCAAACTAGCAGCAGAAGCCCCTAGCAGTGCCACCTCATCTAGCTTACCTGAAACCGATAAGCCGGCAGAGCCTGAGGTCGTCTTACCTGAAATACCTATCGAAACACCTCCCAAAATACAGGAAAAGAGCGCTGACTCAACCCTGACCGAGGAGAGTGAACTTAGCCCTCCCAAAGAGAGTTTTTTTACCCGTCTTAAAAAAGGCCTTTCAAAAACACGTAGAAGCTTTACTGACAGCTTGGCAAGCCTGGTTTTAGGCCGTAAAGAGATTGATGAAGACCTGCTAGAGGAGTTAGAGATGATTCTTCTCACCGCCGATGTAGGTATTGATGCAACAGATAGGATTATTCAAAACCTAACCGATCAGGTCTCTCGTAAAGAACTTAAAGACCCCGAAATGTTGATTACCGCTCTTAAACAGCAGTTACAAAACATCCTTGACCCAATCAACACTGCGTTAGAAGTCGATGCTCACTTAGCAAAAAAACAAGGCCCTTTTGTTATTTTAATGGTCGGAATCAATGGGGTGGGTAAAACCACGACCATTGGAAAACTGGCAAAAAAATATCAGAATGAGGGTAAATCCGTCATGCTTGCCGCAGGCGACACCTTCCGTGCTGCTGCTGTAGAACAGCTACAAACTTGGGGGGAGCGTAATAAGGTACCCGTCATTGCTCAAAAAACAGGGGCAGACTCCGCAGCCGTATTATTTGATGCGATTCAGTCAGCTAAAGCCAAAAATATCGACGTACTCATAGCGGATACTGCGGGACGTTTACATACTCAAACCAACTTGATGGAAGAGTTAAAAAAAGTCGTTCGCGTGATGAAAAAAGTGGATGGCGAAGCACCACATGAAGTCATGCTGGTGATTGATGCAGGAACAGGGCAAAATGCTCTGAACCAGGCCGAACAGTTTAAACAGGCCGTCGGTGTATCAGGAATTACCCTAACCAAGCTGGATGGTACCGCAAAAGGCGGTATTGTATTTGCCTTGGCTGAAAAAAGCCAAATCCCTATTCGCTTTATTGGTGTGGGAGAGTCGATTGATGACCTACGCCCCTTTGACCCTGTAGCCTTTACTGACGCGCTGTTTGACCAGCAAAACTAACCGACGCGCTGGAGTGCACTATGGACATGCCTGAAACGGATAATATTCACTATCAGCACGCCTATAAAAGGGGCTATCAACTTGCGTTAGAGGGCAAAACAACCAACAGCATGCCTTCAGCCATTCGTCGTGACTTCGAAATGCGCGAATATTTTCAAAAGGGCTGGGAGCAAGCCCATGCAGATGTTGCAGAAAGCAGGTTGACCGAAAGCTCACCTGATTGGAAGTCTCGAGCAATTTGGGGCACGCTCATGGTTCTAGGTGGCATCGCATCCGGTCAGTTAATCATTCACAACTACGAAGCTGAACGAGAAGCCCTTGCCGAAAAAATAGCAGGCAAGTCAGCCCCAAATCCGTCCGTCACCTCAGCCATAAACAGTGAACAGTTATCTTTTAACAGCGACGGCACACTTAAGAATATTGTCGATTCGACCCCATCAATCGCCTCCCCCATTTCTTCAACCACTGCCTCATCAGAATCTTTGAGCCTACTATCAACTCATCAGCGACAAGATTTAATCGCTAACCAGCAAGCCTTGTCTGAAAAACCCGCTCCTCTTGGCGAGCTTGCACCACTTATTAAAAGTGATATTACCCTCTCCAAAGCCCTGTTTACTGAGACGGTTATTGATAGAATGCCCGGTAACATATTTGAAGGTACTGTCCCTAAATATGTTCGATCTCTCTATTTTTATACTGAAGTAACCTCCCCAGAAGCGACAACACTTTACCACCGCTGGCGCTTTAATAATCAGTATTTAGCCACCCTCCCCCTTAAAGTAGAGAAGGGACGTTTTAGAACTTGGTCCTCCAAAAAAATGAGCAGTGCTTGGCAGGGTCGTTGGGATGTCGAACTGCTCGACAAACAACAACACGTTATCTTTCGTAAAAGCTTTACCTATGGAGTAAGCCCTTGAATACTTTTACCTCTCTAAAACGCGGATCAACCCTTATCGTGACACTCTGTATGGCTGTGCTATTAAGCAGCTGTAGTAGTACACCTCCCCCTAAAAAGACTCTGGATAATCTGTGCTCAATCTATTACTACGATTCGGATTGGAAAAGTGCGGCCAAAAAAGCCTATAAACGCTGGGGGACTCCCCCACATGTGGCCATGGCGATTATTCACCAAGAGTCGCGTTTTAAGCCCAATGCACAGCCTCCGCGTCCTTATGCACTAGGCATGATTCCTCTGCCGAGAACATCAAGTGCCTACGGCTACTCTCAAGCAAAAGATGGCACCTGGCATGATTACCAAAAAGCAACGAAACGCTGGAGCGCAAGCCGCTCGGATATTGAAGACAGCCTAGACTTTATTGGCTGGTATAACTATCAAACTTATAAACAGCTCAAAATTTCTAGAAAAGACACCTATAAGCTCTACCTTGCTTACCATGAAGGTCGGGGCGGCTATGCAAAACGCACTTACCTTAAAAAGGCTTGGTTATTAAAGGTGGCAAAAAAAGTCTCTAACCGCGCACGGATGTATCAAAAGCAGTCTAGAAAATGCCGTTAATTAAGTCGAGAAGTTAAAGGCTTTGATACTTGAGCGTTAAAACTCAAACATCGCATCAACACACATACCAGAGTAAATTTTAGACACAAAAAAACCGATTAAAGCAGACTGCTTTAATCGGTTTTTTTTGGCTTAATGAAACAACCAGGCCTGCCTCTTATGAGAAATGCCACTCACTAGGAACGATCATAAAAGCCTTAAATTAGGCCTTATAACGCTCAAAAATAACAGAAGCGTTTGTACCACCGAACCCGAAGCTATTACTCATCACACGGTTAATTCCCGCATTATCAATACGCTTGGTTACAATCGGCATACCTTCACACTGTTCATCTAGGTTATCTACGTTGATAGAAGCTGCAATAAAGTCATTTTCCATCATCATTAAACTATAGATAAATTCATGTACACCTGCCGCACCCAAAGAGTGTCCAGACATTGATTTAGTTGAACTAATTTTAGGAATATCTGATCCAAAAACTTCGCGAATCGCACCTGCTTCCTTCGTATCACCTACCGGCGTAGACGTTCCATGAGGATTGATATAATCAATCGGACCATTTACGGTCGCCATTGCCATCTTCATGCAACGAACAGCCCCTTCTCCAGAAGGCGCAACCATATCATACCCATCAGAGTTTGCACCGTAACCCGTAATTTCACAGTAAATTTTAGCGCCACGTGCCAATGCATGTTCAAGCTCTTCAACTACGACCATACCACCACCGCCAGCGATTACAAAGCCATCACGATCCGCATCATACGCACGAGAAGCAGCAGAAGGATTATCGTTATACTTCGTTGATAACGCACCCATTGCATCAAACATCACAGACATGGTCCAGTGAAGCTCTTCACCGCCACCAGCAAACACAACATCTTGCTTACCCAGTTGAATCTGTTCAACCGCTGTCCCAATACAGTGTGCCGAAGTAGAGCAAGCTGAACTGATAGAGTAGTTGATACCCTGAATTTTAAAAGGCGTTGCTAAACAAGCTGAGACTGTTGAGCCCATTGTGCGTGTCACCATATAAGGCCCCACACGACGAACCCCTCTGTCACGAGCGATTTCAACTGCTTGTGTTGAGTTTGAGTTTGAACCGCCACCAGAACCTGCAATTAAACCAGTTCTTGGATTAGACATCTGTGTTTCATTCAAGCCAGAATCTTCAACCGCCTGCTGCATAGCAATATAGCTATATGCAGCAGCATCACCCATAAAGCGAAGTTGCTTACGGTCGATATGATCTTTAAACTCTAAATCTTTAACCGCTCCATGTACCTGAGAGCGCAGTCCATTTTCAGTATATTCTGGCGCAGCCACAATTCCTGAGCGACCTTCAAATAAAGACTCTGTTACTGCTTCTTTATTGTTTCCTAAACTTGAAACAATCCCAACACCGGTAATGACGACTCTTTTCATATTAAAAACTTTCCGTATTCGTGAATAGACCCACTTTTAGGTCTTTAGCTGAGTAAAT
>JAADDM010000103.1 GCA_013153955.1 Gammaproteobacteria bacterium
TTGGTTTGAATAATATCATCCCACTCATCATCCTTCATTCGCATAAGTAGGTTGTCTCGCGTGATGCCGGCATTATTAACCAGAATGGTAGGCACACCATGCTCTTTTGTGATTTCAGCCAATACTGTCTTAATATTATCGGCATCAGTAACATTCAAGCACTTACCCGCACCTAATGCGCCCGCTTCCTTCAAGTAAGCAGTAATATTTTCAGCACCTGATTCAGTGGTCGCAGTGCCAATTACAGTAGCGCCTTGCGCAGCTAAATCTAACGCAATCGCTTTCCCTATTCCACGGCTTGCGCCTGTCACAAATGCAATTTTTCCTGTTAGCATGCTGTCATCCTATCTTGTTGGGTTGTGTCGCTTACTAAGCCATCCATAATACGCTCAGTAAACTGAATTTTGTTTATAAATTTGCCAAGGCTTTTTCTAATGATTTAGCATCAAGCACAGGGAACATACCCATTTTACGATCAATACGACGGTTCAACCCCATCAGTACCTTTCCTGGTCCAAGTTCAAACAGAGACTCAACGCCCTGTGCCTTCATTGCATTAACAATTTCAACCCACTGAACAGGACGATACAACTGCTGAACTAACAAGGCTTTAATCGCCTCCGCATCTGCGGCTTGGCTAAAGTCAACATTATGCAAGACTGGCACAGAGGGTGCATTAAACGTCATTGATTCAAGCTTCTTCGCTAACTCATCCGCAGCGGGCTTCATAAGTGAGCAGTGTGAAGGCACACTAACAGGAAGCGGAACAACACGAGAAGCACCTGCATCCGTCATTAAAGGCAGTGCCGCTTCAACGGCGGCTTTATTACCCGCAATCACCACTTGACCGGGTGAGTTAAAGTTAACCGCCTCAACCACGCCTTCAGCTTCCGCACAAACAGCAACCACTTGGTCATCTTCCAACCCTAATACTGCTGCCATCGCGCCCTGCCCAGCAGGAACAGCCGCTTGCATCAAGCGACCACGCTCTGCAACCAGCTCAATGCCTTGTGCCAGAGTCATTACACCACTGGCAACCAGAGCCGTATACTCCCCTAGCGAGTGACCCGCCATAAAAGCAGGTTCAACCTGCTTCTCAGAGAGAAGCACGCGATAAGCTGCAACGCCCGCTGCAAGCATGGCTGGCTGTGTAACATCAGTTTGATTCAATTTACCTTCTGAATCATTCTGAACCACATCCCATAAATCATAACCCAGTACTTCAGAAGCTTCATCAAAAACGGCTTTTACTTCTGAATGAGACTCCGCTAATTCTGCCAACATACCCACTGACTGAGAACCTTGGCCTGGAAACACAAATGCATACGACATATTTATAATACCTGCTTAAACGGGGTTTAAGGTCGGACAAACCAACCTCTTAATTGAATCTAATTAACCTTAATAACGAATGAGCGCAGAGCCCCATGTAAAGCCTCCGCCAAACGCTTCTAGCAATAGCATTTGACCGCGCTGAATACGGCCATCTCTCACCGCTTCATCCAGCGCCATCGGCACTGATGCGCTCGACGTATTAGCGTGCTTATGCACGGTAATTACCGTTTGATCTTCAGACAGCTTTAACTTTTTAGCAGCGCCCTTAATAATTCGGATATTTGCCTGATGTGGCACTAACCAATCAATATCCTCTTTATCAAGACCGTTGGCTTCTAAGGTCTCTTTAGCGATACGACTCAGCGTATTTACCGCCATTTTAAAGACTTCGTTACCCTTCATCTGCATGGAGCGCTCAGCAATCGCATCTGTTTGAGGTCGCTTAGAAATGCCTGATGGCACGTGTAAAAGCTCATCATACTGACCATCTGCATGAATATGCGTTGACAGAATTCCCTCTTTGTCAGAAGCTTCTAACAAGACAGCGCCAGCACCATCACCAAAGAGCACACAGGTATTACGATCAGTCCAATCTGTAATACGAGATAGCGTTTCAGCCCCAACGACCAATGCTCGCTTTGCCATGCCTGTTTTGATGAACTGATCTGCAACACTCAAACCATATAAAAAGCCTGAACAAACCGCTTGCACATCAAAAGCCGGACAACCATGAATATCTAAGCGAGACTGTAGCAAACAGGCAGTACTTGGAAAGATTTTATCTGGCGTCGTGGTCGCGACAATAATAAGGTCTATTGTATTCGCATCAATGCCTGCCATTTCAATGGCTTTTAAAGAGGCTTGCTCTGCTAAATCACAGGTTGTTTCGTCTTCAGCAGCAATATGGCGCTGTTGAATACCTGTACGATCACGAATCCATTGGTCATCTGTATCAACCATTTTTTCAAGATCAGCATTAGTTAGAATTTTTTCAGGTAAGTAGCCACCGGTTCCGATGATACGACTGTAGATTTTTTGACTCATAAACGACTCAACTTGATAATAAGAGAGTGGATAGAAATGGCTATACCAGAAGGCATAGCCGCAATTTGTTTTATGCTTCTGACGCGTGCAGTTTATTCTGCTGCTGAATAAGCTTAGAGACCTCAGTTGAAATCAACTCAGGCACATTCTTAGCCACTTCCAGCCTTGCTTCTGCAATGGCATTCAGAAAAGCATACTGACTGGCACCACCGTGACTCTTAATAACGATTTTACGCAGACCCAATAGCGACGCACCATTATGGGCATCAGGATCCACTTTCGCTTTGAATGATTTCAACACAGGATAAGCCAACAGCGCAACTAACTTCGTTAATAAGTTCTTCTTAAAAGACTCCTTTAAGTAGAACGAAATCATCTTAGCCACGCCTTCTGCTGCCTTTAATGCCACATTACCATCAAAGCCATCGCACGCAACGACATCAACTTGACCCTTAAAGATATCATCGCCTTCAACATAACCGATATAGTTCATATCGATACCTGTAATAAGCGCGTGGGCATCCTTAATACGCTGATGCCCCTTAATCTCCTCTTCACCAATGTTTAACAAGCCTACTTTAGGAGAGGGGTTATCATCAACGGCCTGCGCAAGTACAGAGCCCATCATGGCAAATTGAGCTAGCTGTTCACCTGTACACCCTACGTTCGCACCCAAGTCTAACACGTGAACGTGTCCCGTCATGGTTGGCATAGAGGTACAAATAGCAGGGCGTTGAATATCAGGAAGCATCTTTAAAACAAACTTTGAAACCGCCATTAATGCACCGGTATTTCCAGCACTAACACACGCTTGAGCCTGATCATCTTTGACCAAATTCAATGCAATACGCATAGAGGATTGTTTTTTATTTCTGAGTGCTTTAGAGGGTAGATCATCCATTTCAACAACTTGTTCTGCATGTTGGACGGTGATTCTAGAGACATCATACTGATGTTTAGACAGTTCAGCGTTAATCAGGTCTTCTTTTCCGACCAAAATAATCTGAATATCTGAGAATTTGTTTAGGGCATCGATTGAAGCGGGAACGGTAACCACTAAACCGTGGTCACCTCCCATTGCATCGATTGCAATTTTAATAGACAAGATAATTAAGCCTTATCTTGAACTACTTTTTTACCTTTATAGTAACCATCCGCTGTTACATGGTGACGACGGTGAACTTCACCCGTTGTCTCATCAACAGTTAATGTCGGTGCATCTAGTGCATCGTGAGAACGACGCATTCCACGTCTTGAAGGTGTTTTACGACTCTTTTGAACTGCCATGGCAATCTCCTAAATTATAAACTTAAATTCTATTTTTTTAACTTCTGCAACATTGCAAAAGGATTAGGCTTCCCTGAGCTTGCGCTTAGGTTACCCTCATCATCAGCAGACACATTATCTGTATCATTGACGTAATCAAGTGAGCTAGCTTCATCTGTCGGCGCGAGTGGAACCGACAACAGTAACTCCTCTTCTACCCAATCGTACGAAAACACTTTGCCTTCGTCTTCATTAAGTAGAAAGACTTCAATGTCTGCTGGCAAATCTTTAGTCAGCGCCAGCGTCTCGGTAAAAATGCCTTGCAACTCTGTTTTCACAGGGTATTGAAACATTTCCAAAGATCGCTGACACTGTAAATCTAGTACCGTTTCCAGCTTCATGATAAAGGAAGGAAACCTTAACCCCCTATCATAGAAGAAGTTTAGCTCAACCTGAACATCATTTTCCGCCCGAGCAGTCACCTCAGCCAGTCGCTTAAGACGGCTTTGGTTGACTCGACCCACGAATTGTTTATCATGGTTCACCGAGTTGATTGGATCGATATATTCAGGTAGCTTGTCAAACATAGGCGCGAATCATACAGGGATAAGGCAGTTAAGTCAAAACATAAGCTGAAATAATCCTACTTTTTACCCCTAAAAGGTTCAGGGCTAAAATTTAGACCCTGCCCCTTCATGACATTCATTCAAACCGACACCACATACATTAAATTAATCTTTTTATTATCAATTAGATAACCGTTAAAACAAGGCGATCAAACCCCCCATGCAGCATGTTCACAACCCTAGCAACAACCAATTGAAAAAACCTAGAATTATTCTAGGATCAACCTCTAAGTTTAGAAAGCAACTTTTAACGAAACTAAACCTCTCATTTGAGCAAGCTGCACCCAACATCGATGAAACACCTTTAGCGACAGAAACACCCAAAGAGATGGTTGCCCGACTCTCCCTTGAGAAAGCCAAGGTCATTGCTACTCAATACTCCAATGCCATCATTATTGCATCTGATCAAACAGCCGTCTTTAACAATCAACCCATTGGCAAACCGCACACTGTCGCCAATGCAGTTAAACAATTAAGCCAATTTAGCGGACAAACCATTACCTTTTATACAGGTCTGGTTGTTATCAATACAGCAACCCAGCAAACCTATCAAGCAATGGATATCACTAAAGTTCACTTTAGACCCCTAAGTGAAACGGTCATTCAAAACTATATTGATATTGAACAGCCCCTTAGTTGCGCAGGCAGCTTTAAATCTGAAGGACTGGGCATTACGCTTTTTAAAGGCATTGAGTCAAACGACCCCAACGCACTTATAGGTCTTCCGCTTATTGAACTAACGAATATTTTTTATCAAATGGGCTACTCACTCCCCCTTGCTGAAAACGCATAAAACAACAAAAGTGAATGTAATCTATCTATCTCAAAACAACCAGGCTGGGTTGTTTTTCTTTCATTAAAATCCAGCTAAATATGCTTTGTTAACCAGCTATGCATCTCCTGCAGATTATCTAACTCTGCAACGGGCTGATACTCTGACAACACTTCCATCTGATGAACCCCGTGACTCAAAGCCACCCTATCCATACCAATATTTTGTGCCATCTCCATATCAAATGTCGTATCACCAATCATCACCGCTTCGTCTGCTGACAGTTCGAAAGCTTCTAGGATTTGAGCCAACATCAATGGATCAGGTTTTGATGCTGACTCTACAGGGGTTCTTGTCATATCAAAATAGACACCAAAACCACATGCCTCAAGCACTTGATCCAAACCTTTACGACTTTTACCCGTGGCAATCGCTAATTTAACGCCTGACTGCTTCAAGCCATACAATAATGCCTCTGCACCATCAAAAGCTTCCATTTCAACATCACAGTCACCCAAAAAGTGCGAGGTATACGCCTCTGCCATCGCAACGACTTGAGACTGAGTTGCATCAGGATATAAGCCTAAAATGGCTTTTTCCAAGCTTAACCCAATAATCTGTTTTGACTCGTAATCACTTAGCACCGGAAAACCACACGCACGGGCAGCGGTCTGAATAGAGGCCACAATACGCGCCTCTGAGTTCATCAACGTGCCATCCCAATCAAAAATAATGGCTTTATATTTTTTTACATCTGTCATACGAGTTTCTCTACTTACTTAATTTCTGAATAATCTGTTTAAAGTCTGAATACATAGGGGCTTCCATCAACATCCACTCTTCTGTGACAGGGTGCGTAAACCCCAAGAACTGTGCGTGTAGCGCCAACCGCTTCATTCCCATCGGGCGATATTTTTTATTCACCTCACGATCACCATAGCGATCATCTCCCAACAAGGGACACCCTTGCGCCAGCGCATGCACTCTAATTTGATGCGTACGACCCGTTTTAAGCTTCACAGAGACAAGGTCGCACCCTTTCAAGGCTTGCTCTATTTTAAAAAAGCTAATGGCGCGCTTACCCTCTTTTGAGACAGAGACCTTCCAACCACCATCTTTAAGGTGCTCTTTTAATAAAGGAAGGTCCACCTTATGTAACTGCTTAGGCCATTGACCCGTTACAATGGCTAAATACCGTTTATCCCACTTATCTGAGCGAATCTGTTCATGCAATGCCTTCAGGACCGATGCCTTTTTAGCGATTAATAAACATCCAGACGTATCTCGATCAATGCGATGCACCAGCTCCAAACGCTTCGCTAGAGGGCGTAAGACTCTCACCACCTCTATCAACCCCCAGTTAATTCCGCCGCCGCCATGCACCGCAACGCCTGATGGCTTATTCACCACCATCAAGTCATTATCCTCATACATAATACTGTCTTCGATACGTTGTAACTGAGACTGGGGAATATCTGATTCTATAATTTCAACTTTATCGGGCACACTCACGGGAGGGATTCGCACCATATCCCCCGCCATCAAACGGGTACTGGCTTTCACACGCCCCTTATTAACGCGCACCTCGCCCTTGCGAACGATCCGATAAATTAAGGTTCGGGGAGCTTTCCTCAGGTGGCGCATTAAAAAGTTATCCACCCTCTGTCCCGCGTCTTCCTCTGTCACTTCTACCATTCTTACATTTGCCATGAACCCATCCTAACGCTATCAAAGAGCAAGACAATCCAGTCATTAGATACGCCTTGAACCCTCCGTTGAAAAACAACTTATTCAAGGCTTATCCACAGATTACCCACATTTTTTGCGCCAGTTTACCCTGAGAAGCGCAAGTTGTCATTGCGTAGTGTAAAAATGAATGATATATTTGCACAGCTTAATTGATAAGCGATGTGATTGCCGCAGGAATATGCGCCTTGTTATCAAAGTGATGACCGCTGCAACAAACACAGATTTACGACCGTAATAGAGAACGATTTCAGCTATTTAAGAGAAGATCTTAATAGCTTCTTAGGGATATAACAGGTTTAAATACCGCCTTGAGAACACTGGAACCCGTACTCTATTTATTAAAACTCTGAGTACGACATCCCTTTTAGAAGACAATTTAAAGCCCTTAAGGTTGAATTTACACTTTAAGAAAATTAGTGGACGCAGTACCCCTCTTTTTAGATCTGTTTTTTGTAGAACTGTTCTATAAAAACACCTAAACAGCACGTCATAAGACGCCCACTCAATGATACGAGCGTACCTTAATCGGTAGAGAGTATTGTTTACACCGGACTTTGTCTGAGGCTAGAGCAAGCCGCCATAAAATAATAATAAAATTCATGCCCTTGCTCGATACTACTGTTATACAAAATTAGAACATTCAAGTGATCGTAATACGGCGACTCACAAGCCAATGATGGCTCCTAAATTAAGACGCTATCAGCCTATGAAGAGGGCGAATTCCCCCCTCTCACACGGATATTGATCTTAAATGACTGACTCTATTGTGATAACAACCTGCCTATAAACACCCCTCTCTTCGACTAAATATATCCCTCGTTTGCCCCTGTCTTCTATTCTCGAGATGTCTCTCAGCACCCAAAAGAAGAGAACAGCATGAAAAGAATGCTCATTAATGCCACTCAAGTTGAAGAGACGCGCATCGCCCTAGTAAACGGGCAAACCTTGTATGATCTAGATGTTGAAACGCCGCATCACCAGAAGAAAAAAGCCAATATTTATAAGGGTAGAATTACCCGTATCGAGCCCAGCCTAGAAGCTGCGTTTGTTGATTACGGTTCTGATCGTCACGGCTTCTTGCCTTTTAAAGAAGTTGCCGATGAATACTACCCAAAAACAAAACCTGAAAATGGCCGCTTCTGCATTAAAGATGTACTGAAAGAGGGTCAAGAGATCATCGTTCAGGTACAAAAAGAAGAGCGTGGCAACAAAGGTGCAGCACTAACCACTCAAATCACCTTGGCTGGCCCATACGTTGTTATGATGCCAAACAACCCTAAAGCGGGTGGAATTTCACGCCGCATCGAGGGAGATGACCGTTCTGATTTACGCGATACACTGCGTAGCCTAAAGACTCCTGATGGCATGGGACTGATTGTACGTACTGCAGGTGTTGACAAAAACACTGAAGAACTTCAGTGGGGCGTTAACTACCTCGTTCAACTTTGGGAAGCGGTACAAAAAGCGTCTACAGAGCACCCTGCTCCTTTCTTAATTCACCAAGAGTCAGATATTGTTATATTGGCGATTCGTGATTACTTGCGTCAGGATATTGGTGAAATCATCATCGATAACATGGAAGTTTTCCATAAAGCCCGTGACTTTATTAAGCACGTCATGCCTGAGCAAGTTTATAAGGTCAAACCTTATCAAGATACCATCCCTCTGTTCACTCGCTTTCAAATAGAGTCGCAAATTGAGTCAGCCTACCAACGTGAAGTTACGCTCCCGTCTGGTGGCTCAATCGTCATTGATATTACTGAAGCTTTAACGGCGATTGATATCAACTCAAGCCGAGCGACCAAAGGCTCTGATATTGAAGACACCGCATTCAGCACCAACATGGAAGCGGCGTGTGAAATTGCACGCCAATTACGTCTACGTGATTTAGGAGGTCTGGTCGTCATCGATTTTATTGATATGCACTCAAATCGACACCAGCGTGAAGTGGAAAACAAAATTCGTGAGGCGGTTAAAACAGATCGTGCACGTGTTCAAATCGGTAAGATTTCACGTTTTGGCCTTTTAGAGATGTCCCGCCAGAGACTGCGCCCTTCCATTGAAGAATCAACTCAAATTGTCTGCCCTCGCTGTCATGGTGTTGGTGTTATTCGTGGCGTTGAATCTTTAGGCCTCTCTATCTTGCGTTTGCTTGAAGAAGAGAGCATGAAAGAGAATACTCGCCGTGTCACAGTACAGCTACCGGTGGATGTTGCGACCTTCCTACTTAACGAAAAACGAGATCAGTTAATCAAAGTTGAAGATCGCCACGATCTACATATTTTAATTGTACCGAATAAGCATCTTGAAACCCCTCAATACTCTATTGAGCGTACGCGTACTGGAGAAGAAGTCACCTCTAACGCCAGCTATGACATCAAAGAGATGATTTTACCTGAAGTTACGCAACAACAAGAAGAGGCCAACAAGCAACTGGCTAAACCAAAAGAAGTGCCGGCAGTTAAAGACATTCAACAAACCGCCCCACCTGTACAGGCTCCCTCTGAACCAGCTACCCCGGCAACAACTGCCCCTGCCCCTGAAAAAACAGCCAAACCCGGTCTGTTCTCACGCGTTTGGACGGCACTATTTAGCAAGCCTGAACCTGAAGAAGAGGAAGAAACCTCTAAACGCCCACAGCGTGCGACGCGTAATCGCGGTGGAAATCGTAACCGTAACAACCGTGATCGCGATGATAGCCGTGGTGAAAACCGTAGTAACCGCAATAACAACCGTGGGGGTAACCGTAATCGCAACCGTAACCGTGATCAGAATGAAGAGCAAGATAAGAAGGCATCTCCGACTCATAATGAGAACCGTTCACAAAATGCTTCAGACAGTCAAAAAGGCCCTAACCGCCGTCCAAATCGTGGCGGACGCAAAGGCGGACGAGACAATCGTGAACAAAACAGTCAAGAAAGTGTCGATCAGTCAAGCTTAAATGCGCAGACAGATACACCTTCAAACGAGAGTCAAGATGCGCAAAAAGGGGGCGATAAAAAAGGCCGTTCAGGTCAACGTCGTAGCCGCTATAACAGCAGAAGCTATAACAGTCGCCGTAGAGCACCCAATGGTGCCGCTGAAATGTCTGTTGAAACCCTTGAAAAAGAGATTGCTGCATCCGCATTGCGAGCACAGGAAGCCTCTTCTTCGGATACGATTCAAGTTGCCGCTCAAACAGAGCATGTAGAGCAGGCGACCCCTGCCGTATCAAGCACTGTAGAGACAGCGACGATGGATACCCCAAAGACAGCACCCGCTGAGCAATCATCTTTTGGTACGATCG
This sequence comes from Gammaproteobacteria bacterium, assembly GCA_013153955.1. Lineage (GTDB taxonomy): Bacteria > Pseudomonadota > Gammaproteobacteria > Thiomicrospirales > Thiomicrospiraceae > Thiomicrorhabdus. Next base: position 10,079 of record JAADDM010000103.1, read on the forward strand.
AGTTTGTAGAAAGAGTCGATATTC
>JAADDM010000214.1 GCA_013153955.1 Gammaproteobacteria bacterium
CTTACCCTCTGAATATTACAGGGTAATGTAAGACAAAGTGAGACAAAACTTGCAATTTTGCTCATAATTTAGCAAAATCACCCCTCTTAAATGGCTGATGCTAGCCTGCTATTGTCTGAATTAACGGTAAAGTCCCCTATATATGAACCTAATTACACTTGGTGTTAATCACGAAACGGCACCGGTCGACATACGTGAGACGGTTTCATTCACGCCAGAACGCGTGCAACAAGCGTTGCTTGACCTTAAAGCGGAATCGTTAATTTCAGAATGCATTATTCTCTCTACCTGCAATCGTACCGAGATGTACTGCATTCTAAAAGAGAACCACACCCAAGGCAGCCTTCTTGCCTGGCTGCACCAGTTCTTTGCCCTTGAGGATAATGCATTAATGCCTTACCTCTACTTTCATCATGATCAAGATGCTGTTAAGCACATCATGCGCGTCGCCAGTGGTTTAAACTCACTGGTGTTGGGTGAACCTCAAATATTTGGCCAAATAAAAGACGCTTATAATGCCGCCCATAAAGCAGACAGCATCCACCAGACATTAGAGAACCTGTTTCAGCATATTTTTAAAACGGTTAAACAGGTTCGTACCGATACAGCCATTGGCTCCAGCCCTGTTTCAGTTGCCTTTTCTGCCGTTGCGCTCTCTAAACAATTTTTTGGTGATTTGTCTAACCAGACTGCCCTACTACTTGGCGCGGGAGAGACCATCGAGCTAGTTGCCCGTCACTTGAAAGAGGCTAAGATTGGTAATTTAACCATTGCGAATCGAACTTATGTTCGTGCCCACACCCTCGCTGAAAGTGTCGGCGGCTATGCCATTCAGTTAGATGAAATTGATGACCACCTGCACGAAGCTGATATTGTCATTGGCTCAACCGGTAGTCCGTATGCTATTTTGAAAAAGGCACAAGTCGTGCAGGCGCTTAAAAAACGCAAAAATAAGCCTATGTTTATGGTGGATATTGCTGTCCCAAGAGATATTGAAGCGGATATTTCTAGCCTTGAAAACGTTTATCTCTACAGTGTTGATGACCTTCAAGAGATTATCGAATGCAACAAGCAATCTCGACAAACCGCTGCACTAGAAGCAGAAGAGATTATTGAGCTGCAAGCCCACACCTTTATGGTTCAGTTGCATGCCATGCAACAAGTAAGCCCCCTCATTCAAAAATACCGCCTACAAGCTCAAGGGTTGAAAGAGGATGCGCTTACGCACGCTCTTCACCAATTAGAGCAAGGCGTACAACCCGAAGAAATTCTTAAACGGCTGGCGCATCAGTTAACCAACAAGTTAATTCATACACCAACTGCAAAATTAAATCACGCTGGCATAGAAGGCAATACTGCCCTAATTGAGAGTGCAGAAGCTATTTTAATCTGCGACCAGCCCCCTGCAAAGCCTCAACGCTAAGCCGGCACTCCATAACCACAGAGAGACTTCGTGAAAGATTCCATACGTAGCAAATTAGAACTATTAGTTGACCGCTTAGATGAGGTAAATGCCTTAATTTGTGACCCAGAAGTGATTGCTGACCAAAAGCGATTTACCGAACTGACAAAAGAGTATTCAAAGCTGACACCGATTGTAGAGACCTTTAATGCTTTCTGTGCGACAGAGGGTGACCTCGAAGAAGCCATGGAGATGATTGGTTCTGGAGACCCTGACTTAAAAGAGATGGGCCAAGAAGAGCTACCCGGCCTTAAAGCCCAAATTGCAGACTACGAACTTAACTTACAAACAATGCTCCTACCCACCGACCCGAATGATGACTCAAACATCTTCCTAGAGATCCGTGGCGGCGCAGGCGGCGATGAAGCGGCGATTTTTGCTGGCGACCTATTCAAAATGTATAGCCGTTATGCCGAGAAACAGAAGTGGCAAGTGGAAGTTATCAACACCAGTGAAGGGGAGCACGGTGGCTATAAAGAGATTATCGCGCGTATTATTGGCGATGGCGCTTACTCTAAAATGAAATTTGAATCGGGTGCACACCGAGTACAACGTGTGCCAGCCACAGAAACACAAGGCCGAGTTCACACCTCTGCGGCCACCGTAGTTGTCATGGCAGAAGTTCCTGATGTTGAGCAAATTGAGCTTAACCCAGCCGACCTAAAAGTGGATACTTTCCGTGCATCGGGCGCAGGGGGACAACACGTCAACAAAACGGACTCCGCCATTCGAATTACTCACCTGCCGACCAATACTGTAGTTGAGTGCCAAGATGAGCGTTCACAGCACAAAAACCGTGCGCGAGCGATGTCTCTTTTGGCTGCTAGAATCATGGATGCCAAGCAGCAAGTACACGATCAAGAGATTGCCGATGAGCGTAAGAGCTTAGTCGGCACAGGCGATCGTTCTGACCGTATTCGTACCTACAACTACCCACAAGGGCGTGTGACCGAACACCGAATCAACCTCACGCTGTATAAGCTAGACGAAATAATGAACGGCGGATTAGAGCAAATCATTGGCCCGATGACAGCCGAGCACCAAGCCGAACTGCTTTCCACCCTTAGTGCTAACGACTAATCCCAAAGAGTTTGAACCATGACATCCACGCCTCAAGACATTCAACACAGCCTTGAGGCTGCTAGTCGACAGTTGATTCAAGCAGGTCTGGTTGATTCACCCAAACTTGATGCTGAACTCCTCCTCGCCCATGCGTTAGAGGCGAATAGAACCTATCTCTATACCTGGTCAGATAAACACCTGACAGATGCTCAATTAACCGCCTTTCATAGGCTACTATCCCAACGATTATCAGGACACCCGATTGCCCATATTCTTGGGGAACGTGAGTTTTGGGGCTTATCATTGAAAGTCACTGCCGATACCCTAATCCCTAGACCCGACACGGAAACCCTGGTGGAAACAGCCCTTGAACTTCAAACCGAAGATAACCAGGTCTGGTCGTTTCTAGATTTAGGCACAGGAACCGGGGCTATTGGACTCGCCTTAAAGAGCGAGTTACCCAACAGTCAAGTAACTGCAATAGACTATAGTACTGCGGCACTTGAAGTGGCTAGACAGAATGCAAAAACCCACAACTTAGAGATTCGATTTCTACAAAGTGATTGGTTCTCCGCTTTATCAGAACAGGCTAACCCTCCCCTTTATCACTGCATTGTCTCTAACCCTCCCTATATAGAAGAGAGTGATCCCCATATTTTGGAGGGCGATGTACGCTTTGAACCCCTCTCAGCATTAACCTCTGGCGCGGATGGGTTAGAGGATATTCGCACCATCACCCAGCAAGCTTGGCAATATTTAGCCCCTAACGGCTGGCTATTGATTGAACATGGTTATCACCAAGCAGAAGACGTAGCCGAGATATTCAAAGCAAATCACTACCAATCTATTCGACTCGTCAAAGACTTAGGCGGTAACCCAAGGGTAACACTTGGCCAGAAACAGACTTAAATAGATGCAAACACCCAATAAAAAGCCTTAGCCATCACTTAAATAGACCTTATTAAACATGCCAAAATGGAGTTTAGAAACATGACCTCTCCCCTTGCACCTAATGTTAACCGCTCAGACAAAGAGGCCTTAAATGACGAGGAGTTATCACGCTATAGTCGTCAGATATTACTGTCTGAAATAGACTATGACGGACAACTCAAGCTTGCGAATTCTCATGCGATTATTTTTGGACTCGGCGGGCTCGGCTCTCCAGCCTCCCTGTATCTCGCTGCAGCAGGCGTGGGTACACTCACACTCGTAGATTTTGATGAGGTCGATGACTCTAATTTACAGCGCCAAATTGTGCACCGAGAAGCGAATATTGGGGAAGCCAAAGTGGCTTCAGCAAGCTCTAATTTAAGCGCGCTCAATAGACATATTCAGATTAATACCCTTGCTGAAAAATGCTCAGATGAGACGCTGCTTTCTCTAGTGAGTACGGCTGATGTAGTGCTGGATTGTACCGATAACTTTGAAGCGAGATTTGCCCTTAATCAAGCCTGCTTTAAAGCAAAAGTACCGCTTGTTTCAGGGGCTGCGATTCGCTGGGAAGGCCAGTTATCGACCTATGACTTTAGACAAGAGAACAGCCCGTGCTACCAATGTTTATACCCAAAAAGTAGCGGTCAAGAACTTACCTGTAGCCAGAACGGTGTACTCTCCCCGGTTGTTGGCATGGTCGGCAGCATGCAAGCAGTTGAAGGGATTAAAGCGCTATTAGGGCTACCCACTTTGGTCGGCAAGCTGATGATTATAGATGCCTATACCATGATGATTAGAACGTTAAATCTCAAAAAAGATGAGAACTGCCAGAACTGCGGCTAAGCAAAAAGAAGCTGGAAAAGAACAATGGGAGAAAGCAGTGAATTAACCACAGCGACAGTTTTGTGGTTAACCTGAAACTTCTTTAGCCGTTTTATCAATCGTAATGACAACACGCCGGTTTAAAGAACGGCCATACCCTGTTGTGTTGGGGGCAACCTCTTCGTTATCCGCATTCCCCTCTATTTTAATCAAGGATTTTGCCACCCCCATATAAATAAACGTTCTGGCAACGGTTGCCGCTCGTGCAGCAGATAGCTCCCAGTTTGAAGGGAATTGAAAATTATTAATCGGTCGATTATCCGTAAAGCCTGCGATGACCATCGGCTGGTTTCGTCCCGACAACGTCTCCCCTAACTGCTCTAACTGCTCTCGTGTATTATCACTGATGGTCGCACGACCGCTCTCAAAGAAACTATCTGACTTTAGGGTAATCCGCGTAAATTCAGGGGTATCTTCAATATTAATATCATTGGAATCCACCCCCGACATCGCTTGCTCAATCTCCTCAACAGAGGCCGGTGGTTTTAAATCTAACGGGTTTAGTTCCACTTGAGCGGGTTGCTCCTTGAGCTCGACAACGACCTCATCCCTAACCGGGCCTCCGCCTGATAAGCCCTCAATAAAGGCTTCTCGCTCAGCAGGATCAACAACAGAAATGAGCCACATCACCAGAAAAAACACCATTAACACGGTCATTAAATCAGCCAAAGCAATTTTCCAAGAGCCACCATGTGCTCCGCCCTCGTCATGCCCGCCTCTTCTACGACGAGACATTATGCCCCACCTCGAGCCGTTAGAAGGTAGCAAGAGAGCATCACTGAAATACGATTACAGCTAGCCATCATCTCTTGGCACTTCAAATTCTGGCGGAATACGTTGACGTCCAATCTCAACCGCCAAGTTAGGCGAGACGCCATTAGAATAAGCCGAAAGAAACGCGGCAGTCATATCCAATAGCGCAGTGTCTTGACGAATCATTACCTCTACCGCATGCACAAAGGGGGCAAGTACCGCAAATGCCACAAATACCCCTGTCAGAGTCCCTACGAGCGCGGCACCGATTGCCGTACCAATTTTAGCCACGTCCATATCCCCACCCAGCAACTCCATGGTTAGAATGACACCAAGAACAGCCGCAACAATACCAAACCCAGGCAGCCAATCAGCCACTTTTCCGACCGACTTGGGTACTTCTGACATCGAGCTAATCACATCATGAATTTGATCTTCTAGATAGGCCTCAAAGTTTTGAGTTTGGGGTGGGTTTAGCAACAGGTAGCTAAAATTATCAATGATAAATTTCTTTAAATCTTGGTGTTTTAGAACAGAGGAGTAATGAGCAAAAATAGGACTATTTTCAGGATTGACAATATGCTTTTCAAGCGCCAGCACTCCCGAAGAACGAGAGAGACGTACCAACTCTTCAAGCAGGCCTAGCGTGTCAGCATACAGTTGCTTACTGACTTTTTCACCCGCAAAATACCGCCCAAGAAAACGGATGCTTCGACGCCAAACATAGGTCGGTGTTGAGGCTAAAAAAGTCCCTAACGCTAATCCAAGAATAACCACCAGCTCAGACGGGTGCCAGAGCGAAAGCAAGCTTCCACCCATCAACATAAACCCGCCAAAGAAACTCAGCGTAATGACTAAAATACCAAAAGGCTTTGCAAACATATTCATTCACTTATTTGAGTTTGAGGCTTCACCATTGAAACACTCAAGAGTCCTCACCCTAAACAACAACACTTTGACAGGGCGCACTAACTGACTGTTTAAGCAACAGTTATACCAAACTCAACTTAACCTTTAATAGAGAGCTATTAAGCCAAAAATCTTGTTCAATTTATGGCTAAACACACCCGTATACTTTGGCTATTTTGACACGCTTATCGAGGTGACTTTCTTTAGGGTTCTTGGCAGAACCATGCCTTTTTTAGCGCGACTTTCAAAGGCATCTTCAATCGAAGTCGGGCCAAATACCTTCTCATACTTACCTGCTACCAGGGTTACTTTCTCCCCTGGCATAAAGGCGAAGACTGCATTCACCTGCTCGCCTTTCGGCATGTGAATCAACTTATTTCCCTTACCTTTTGTTAGCTCAGGCAGCTCATCTACTGAGAACACCAACATTCTAGGCTCACTGGTCACGACCATAATCCACTGTCCCGTTGTAACAGGGGCAGGAGTGAGTACTCGACTGCCTTTAGGAAGACTGATTGCGGCTTTACCCGCTTTATTTTTAGAGTAGAGATTTTGCAACTGTGTAATAAAGCCAAAGCCCGCACTGGAAGCCAACAGTAGCTTATCAGTAGGCTGTCCCATCAGCACCTGAGTAAAATTTGCACCTGCTGGCGGGTTCAAACGCCCTGTTAAAGGCTCACCATGAGAGCGCGCAGAGGGAAGACTGTGTGCTGATAAAGCATAGGAGCGCCCGGTATCGTCTATAAAAACGGTCATCTGACGACTTTGTCCACTGGCTTGGCTGCAGAACGCATCACCTGATTTATACCCAAGTGAAGCCCCGTCAATATCATGGCCTTTAGCAGCACGCACCCAACCATTTTCTGACAACACAACCGTCACAGCTTCAGAGGGTAGTAACTCTTGCTCACTCATCGCTTGCGCTGCTCTCGCTTCCACAATCGGTGAACGTCTATCATCCCCATAAGTATCGGCATCGGCTTGCAACTCTTTTTTAACCAATGTTTTTAAGCGTGCTGCACTGCCTAATACCCTCTCGAGTTTTTTGCGTTCATTTTCCAGTTCTGCCTGTTCGGTGCGAATTCGCATCTCTTCTAATCGCGCAAGCTGTCTTAACTTAAGCTCTAATACCGACTCGGCTTGCGTATCTGACAAACCAAAACGTGCCATTAAAGCAGCTTTAGGCTTCTCCTCTTCTCGAATAATGGCAATCACTTCATCAATATTCAAAAAAGCGATTAACATCCCGTCCAAGATATGCAAACGCGCCAATACTTTATCTAAGCGAAACTGTAGTCGTCTGCGCACCGTCTCAGTTCGATAGGAGAGCCATTCGGTTAACATCCCTACTAGATTTTTGACTTGTGGGCGACCATTCAACCCAATTACATTAAAGTTTGCACGGTAGCTTTTCTCTAAATCCGTCGTGGCAAACAGGTGCAACATCGCAGCTTCAACATCAATACGTTTTGAACGCAGCTCCACCACAAATCGAACAGGATTTTCATGGTCTGATTCATCTCTTAAATCAACCACCATTGGCAATTTTTTAGCACGCATCTGCGCAGCGACCTGCTCTAATAGCTTTGTCCCGGAGACTTGATAAGGCAACGCATCAATCACCACATTCACTCCGTCCTCTACAAAATAGTGCGCGCGTTGGCGAATAGAACCGTGCCCTGTTTCATAGAGTTTAAAAAGCTCCTCTTTAGAGGTGATGATTTGAGCTGAATTAGGATAGTCAGGCGCAGGAATAATCTCCATTAACGCTTCCGTGGTAAGCTTTGGATCGGTCAATAGCGCGATACAGCCATTAATGACTTCACGTAGATTATGAGGGGGAATATCTGTTGCCATGCCCACAGCAATACCTGATGTGCCATTAAGCAGTACATGCGGCACACGTGCAGGGAGAACTAAAGGTTCATTTAATGAACCATCAAAATTAGGCGTCCAATCAACCGTTCCTTGGTTAGCCTCCTCCAGTAACAACTGGCTAAACTTAGAGAGGCGAGCTTCGGTATAACGCATCGCGGCAAAAGATTTGGGATCGTCCATCGATCCCCAGTTACCCTGACCATCGACCAATGTGTATCGAAAAGAGAAGTTTTGCGCCATTAAAACCATCGCTTCGTAGCAAGCACTGTCGCCATGAGGATGGAACTTACCCAGTACGTCGCCCACGGTACGCGCTGATTTTTTATGCTTAGAAGAGGCCTTTAGCCCTAACTCTGACATGGCATAAATAATTCGGCGCTGAACCGGTTTTAGCCCATCCCCAATATGCGGCAATGCACGATCCAAAATGACATACATGGCATAGTCTAAATAGGCTTTTTCAGTAAACTCAGCGACACTTTTTTTCTCAATGCCTTCATAATTAATGGTTTGCTGTGACAACAGTTCTCTCCCTTCTCATAACCTTCATTTACACCCTATCTTTATCGCATACTTATCTTGGTAAACAGCCTATTCGTCCGACATTTTACCGATGGCGCAAGAGACAAATGATTTTGCCTTAGCGCCCGCTGAACTTAAGCCTTCAACACTGCCTATTTCAGGGTAGCCCATACTCAGTAACTTTTGTTTAATGGCTGCAATAATCTCGTCGGACTCCTCTGAAAGAGTCACTGATACACAGCCCCCATCCACCACCACCTCAACACTGGAAACCCCATTTAAGGCCATCAATTTCTGGCGAATGCCATTCTCACACCCGCCACACTTAATATTTTCTACCTGTAAGCTGATTTGCATCATGATTTCTCCGACTTAAGATGAATGACTCTCTGGCTATAATTTACCATACTCAACCGACAACAAACGGCCTTTTACCGAAACAGCAACGCCCCCATGCTTCAAGTTAAAGTCTACGAGCGTTTAGTAGAAGCTAAGCCACTGATTCAGGTAAAATAGAGCCTCCATTTGGGGTAAATACTCTTATAAAGAATCGCCAGCCATACAAGAGCCTCTGTTATGTTTAAAAATAGCTACCAATTCCTACCTGCCCATTTTTATAGTGTCACGCAGCCCGAGCCACTCATAGATGCTAGGCTTGTACACTGTAATCACGCTTTAATAAAATCGCTAGGCCTGCCTATCGATGAACACACCCTTTTTGCGCTAACCAAAGGAGAAGATGCGGTCACAGGCTTTACCCCTCTGGCTCAGAAATATACAGGTCATCAATTTGGATACTACAACCCAAACTTAGGCGATGGCCGAGGAGTATTACTCGGACAAGTGATCGATAAAGAGAGCTTGGAGTGGGACATTCACCTAAAAGGCTCTGGCCGTACAGCTTACTCTCGACAAGGGGATGGCCGAGCGGTTTTACGCTCTGCCATTCGGGAGTACATTATTGGGGAAGCGTTACATGGATTAGGCATTCCGACCTCTCGATGCCTCTCACTGGTACACAGCCCAGAACCTGTCAGACGTGAACAGTATGAAGACAGAGCCAGTTATCTTCGTATCGCTAAAACACACATTCGGTTTGGTCACTTTGAGTGGCTTGCACAGCTGGGGAATCCTACCGATTTTAAACAACTGGCTAACTATGCCATTGAACAAGTCTATCCTGAGTTAACGGTGCTTGATGAAACCACTCGCTATGCCGAGCTCTTAAAACAAATCTGTGGGCGTACTGCCCTGTTAATGGCAAGCTGGCAAGTATCAGGCTTTTGTCATGGCGTAATGAACACCGACAACATGTCAATTGCAGGAGAGACCTTTGACTTTGGGCCTTACGCATTTTTAGATGACTGCAAAATACACTACGTATGCAATCACTCGGACACCGAGGGTCGCTACGCCTACAGCCAGCAACCCAACATCGGCCTATGGAACTGCCAAGTGCTGGGGCAGGCATTTTCACTGCTTCTAGATTCAGAGCAAATTGAGCAGGCAATCACACACTACATTGAAACTTACAACCATCGCTACCTGCAGAAGATGGGCGCCAAGTTTGGCTTTGCTGCACCGCACCAAGCCGATAAACAGCTGATTGCAGACACCCTAATTTTAATGGATCAATCGGATTTAGATTTTCACTACTTCTTTCAACT
>JAADDM010000043.1 GCA_013153955.1 Gammaproteobacteria bacterium
TTCTCATATTAAGCGAATGGATTTATCGGCAATTTAACCCCCGTCACAAACAGCCTTTTAAACAGAAAAGCGTTATTTTTTATATTCAAACTACCTTTAAAACGATAAGAACCAAGCACTCTTAGGTATACAGCTCAACAGGTGGATCATTCGCTAATCGCTTAATTAGATCGGTTCTCGTCACAATTCCAATCAAGCCTCCTACCTCATTCATCACCACCAAAGCCCCAACATCATATTCAGCCAATATCGCAGCAATATGGCGAATATCAGTATCGCCTGTCGTTGTAATCACTTCGGTGTGCATCACCTCTGCAACGGTATCTGGCTTAACCCCTTCAAGCACCCCCAATTGATCGACAATAACTCGACCCAAAAGATCTGATTCAGTACACATCCCAACCAACTCTCCTGAGCGCATCACCGGTAAAAAATGTACATTTGAAGATTGCATCAAGTGCCAGGCCTCTTCCACGGTGGCATCATCCGCCACCAAAACGACTGGAGATACCATGACCTCAGAGGCCTTAACGATAATACGTCGCTGCTGCCCCTGTTGATTAACTTGATAAGCCTTTACTGCTGCAGACGCCACGGGCTTAGCCTTATTTTTATAAGCGCTTGGGTCAAAAACCTCTCCCTCAAGAACATCCTTCTCCACAGCAACAGGTTTTTTAATCGGCGAAACAGGCATAGAGTCTATACGCCCTTTATCTCCAATAAAGTTACGACCTTCTGGACTATATACAATGAACACAGACACCTCGACAGAAGCGAGTGATTTCCATAAGACACCGATCTAAAATGGACACTCACCGATTATTTATTAAAAAACAGGATTACTTAGTTTATCAACAGCATAGCCTGTTTACTTTAATTTCGCACCGCTCTTAGCCACTTACTCACTAGAATATCCCCCCGTTATTGATATAATACTTTGGTTTTTAACCCTCATTAAATTTTACAAGGATATAACCTATGTCAGTTTTAGTCACCCAGGCAGCACCCGATTTTACTTCAGCAGCCGTATTAGCCGACGGTTCAATCGTTGATGACTTCAATCTAAAGAGCCACATTGCTGGTAAGTACGCAGTGGTCTTCTTCTACCCACTAGATTTCACATTCGTATGTCCTTCTGAAATCCTAGCATTTGACCACCGTGTTGAGAAGTTCAAATCTCTAAACACGGAAGTTGTTGGTATCTCTGTTGACTCTCAGTTTACACACAATGCATGGCGTAATACGCCTGTAAATGAAGGCGGACTTGGCCCAGTTAAGTTCCCTTTAGTAGCTGATTTAGGCGGCTCTATCATGGAAGCATACGGGGTTGTTCACCCTGCAAACATCGCACTTCGTGGTGCTTTCTTAATTGATACAAACGGTGTAGTTCGTCATCAAGTTGTTAACGACCTGCCTTTAGGACGTAACGTTGATGAGATGGTTCGTATGGTTGAAGCGCTACAGTTTCACGAAGAAGTAGGCGAAGTATGCCCTGCTGGTTGGAACAAAGGCGACGAAGGCATGCAAGATACACCAGACGGTGTTGCTGACTACCTAGCTAAGAATGCAGACAAGCTGTAATTCGCTCCGTATTAATCGAATCTGTATTTATTTAATCTGTGTAAACAGCTAAAATAACCTCATTCGATTATTGCTTAAAAAAGGCCGTCAATTGACGGCCTTTTTTTATGGAAAAAATAAAGAGAGCCCTCTATTGAAAACTCAGTTAACGACCTACCAAATTCGCGTTAATTCAGCCCTAAACTCCCATATTAAACAGCAAACATCGCTTAGTCAAGATGGCAAAAACCAACTGATTAATGCCCTTGAATATGCCACGCTCAACAACGGAAAGCGCCTGCGGCCTGCCCTCATCTATGCCATGGGTGAAGCATTAAGCATCCCATTAAACACATTGGATGCCGCCGCCTGCGCCATGGAACTTATTCACAGCTACTCACTTGTTCACGATGACCTACCTGCAATGGATGACGATGCGCTTCGCAGAGGCAAGCCTACCTGCCATATTCAGTTTGATGAAGCCACAGCCATTCTCGTCGGTGATGCACAGCAAACACTCGCCTTTCAAATCATCAGCGAAGACCCACACACCACAGACACAAACAAGGTCCGATTGATTCAACTGCTGACTCAAGCCAGCGGTATTCACGGCATGATTGGCGGTCAGATGATAGACATACAGTCTGAAGGCGAGCTCCCTGAAATAAATCAACTACGAACCATGCACCTAATGAAAACGGGCGCCCTAATTAAAAGCTCGCTCTTAATGGGTGCGAGCCAAAGTGACCGCTACAACGACATCAAAGAACGCATTGAGCACTTTGGTAACCTAGTCGGCCTCGCTTTTCAGGTTCAGGATGATATTTTAGACATTGAAAGCTCGACCGAAACCTTAGGTAAACCACAAGGTAGCGATGAAGAAGCCAATAAATCAACCTACCCCAAACTACTAGGTCTGGTTGAAAGCAAAACCTATCGTGACAAACTCATTACCGAAGCCCAAGCAACCCTTAAACAACTCAATTTAAACAGCGCTTTCCTGGAAGACTTAACGACCTACATCGCTAAAAGATCATACTAACCCCCCTTATCTATCAATCTAAGCCCTAAAACAAGCCACAAAACACAGGAAATAAGAGATTGATTTACAAAGGGATATTTCATATCTTTCTCTCAATAGAGCGTATTCTCTTCTTTAAATAGCGCCTTATTTTAGGTATAATGCGCCTTCTTTTTTAAATGACACAGACTGAAAAATCATGGCTCAAACTTTTATTTTAAAAACGCTTTTAGACTTTGCCGCTGCGCACACGCTAAAAGGCTACCCAGGTGACTGCGCTAAAATGCATGGTCATAACTGGAAAATTGAAGTTCAGGTGTCTGGCACACAGCTAAATGAGATTGGGATGGTCATTGATTTTAAAGAGATTAAACGTCACGCCAAAGCGGTCATCAAAGAACTCGATCACAGCTACCTAAATGACCACCCACATTTCAAAGACCTAAATCCAACGGCTGAAAATATTGCCGTCTATATTTTCAAGCAGGTTGAGTCAGTTATTAGCAGCCCAAACGTTAAAATGCACAGCATCACCGTCTGGGAAAATGACCGAAACTGTGTGACCTACTCAGAGTAATCCCCCCTTCATTAAGATTAACCTAAAGCCGTTCTAACAGCCTAAATACACACTTCGGAAAAACCTCTTCGCGCCCATCATGATGCAGGAAGCCTTCACTTTTTACCCCACTCAAGCAATAGCCTGCTAAAATCAATACTCGTATTACCCTCTACCCAATAACCAGAGCCGCTGACCAAACTCATGTTAGAACTTACTCAAGACCCCTCCGCCCAATTAAGCACTTTCACATTAATCATATTAAGCAGCCTGTTTGGGCTGATTATTGGTAGCTTTATCTCCATGTTAAGCTGGCGCCTGCCACGCATTATGATGCAGGATGGTGCAGAGCAATTTAAACAAATCAGCATGGGCGGCTCTAAATGCCCAAAATGCGAAACCGAGCTTCCATGGTATCGGCTATTCCCACTATTTAGTTGGCTAGCAAGCCGCGGTAAATGCCATCACTGCCAAGTCAAAATATCGCCTCGATACCCTCTCATCGAATTAACCACTGCCATTGCAACAGGCCTGGTTATTTGGCAATTTGGCTTAAGCGCACAAGGCTATCTCGCTCTGGCTTTTATCTGGATACTAATCACCCTAAGCGTAATTGATATTGAGCATCAACTGATTTTAGACAATCTAAGCCTCCCTTTACTCTGGTTAGGCTTACTGGTCAATACACAAGGCATCTTCACCTCCCCTACTGATGCTATCTGGGGGGCTGCGATAGGCTACTTGCTTTTATGGCTGGTCTTTCATGCCTTCAAACTGATTACGGGTAAAGAGGGAATGGGCTATGGCGATTTTAAACTACTGGCTGCGCTAGGCGCTTGGTTTGGGTTTATCGCCCTGCCGCAGATCATTCTAATTGCGGCACTCAGCAGCATTGTCATCAGCGTACTTGGTATGGCACTTAAGCTCAGAACCTTAAACGCTCCAATGGCCTTTGGCCCCTTCCTTGCCATTGGCGGGGTAATTACTCTGTTCTTTGGCCCCCAAGTATTTTAAAAACAACCCAAATAAAAACTTTCAATCAGACATAAAAAAAGCGCTCTAAAGAGCGCTTTTTTTTGGATTAAAAGTTGATTAAAGCAGTAGCACCCCAATCACTCAGAATCAATTATGAACCTATTTTCTGTTCCGTAATATCACAGACTTCCGTCATTTTAAGCTTATTACTTTTCACAAAATTCATGACATACTGAAACATGCCAGGATTCTTTATCTCAAGTTCCATATCAATAATAAGGCACTTCTGCCCTTCATATAATTCAGGGTGCAACAAATCAGAATAAACTAAACGCTGCTTATCATAACTTGCTGCCATAGAGGCGATGCGATCAATCCAATCGCTGGGTCTAAACTTACGGCCAGCTTCTGTTACGCCTTCAATAATATATTTACAATGCACTTTATTTCAACCCGAATAAAAAGTAATAATTTTAAAACGTCGCAATTTTATCATAAGTAGCAAACGGTTTACTTTAAATTAAGGCCTTGTTAGGCACTTAACCCTACAAAAATTATTTAACCCTAACTTAATAGCAATTTAACCAGGCCTGGTTAACTCAATCTTTGCCTTTACCCCCTCTTTAAACCCTCGAAAGTACAGACTCCAACTTATTTATACTCCAATAAGCCAAGCATCTAATTTGAACAACTCACCAACGGGTCATATTAATCTAAAACAGTTCCTCAATTCAACAAGCAATTCAAGCCATTAAATGGCATAATATTGCGTCCTAAAACAAAGATAATGACACAGTAAACCGCATACGTACGCTTGGTGCGTCGTCAGATAGGCAGAAGCCGCTTTCATAAAGCCCTTCTCCCTATGGTTTACTCTTTTTAAAGCTATAACGAGAGCCTGCAGGTTGAATATGACACAGTATCAAACTGATGATTTAAGAATCAAAAACATTACCGAAGTCCAGACACCACAGGCACTTCACGAGCAGTACCCTCTGACAGAGCTTGCTGCACAGACTGTTTATGATACCCGTCAACACATTCACAACATTCTTGTAGGACGAGATGACCGTCTACTTGTGGTCATCGGCCCCTGCTCTATCCATGACCCTGCCGCTGCACGTGACTATGCCGCACAGCTGAAAACCCTAATTGAAAACTACAAAGACACTCTACTTATTGTCATGCGTGTCTACTTTGAAAAGCCTCGTACCACGGTTGGCTGGAAGGGATTGATTAATGACCCTGATTTAAACGAGTCATTTAAGATTAATAAGGGACTTGGTCTAGCACGCTCACTGCTGTCGGACATCAACAATATGGGCGTCCCTGCAGCAACCGAGTTTCTAGACCTTATCTCTCCGCAGTATGTAGCAGACTTAATTGCTTGGGGTGCGATTGGCGCACGAACCACAGAGAGCCAAGGACACCGTGAACTGGCTTCTGGCCTATCCTGTCCAATGGGCTTTAAGAATGGTACTGATGGCGGCTTTAAAGTGGCCGTTGATGCGATTCGTGCCGCAAACAACCCCCATATCTTTATGTCCATGACCAAAGAGGGCAAGTCCGCTATCTTTGAGACCACGGGTAACGAGGACTGCCACGTGATACTACGCGGTGGTAATGACGGACCTAACTATGAAGCAAACTTTGTTGCAGATGCGGTAAATCAACTTCAAACGGCAGGCGTACAAGATAAGTTAATGGTCGATTGTAGCCATGCAAACAGCAGTAAACAGCACCAACGACAGATCATTGTCGCTGACTCTATTGCTGAACAGCTGAAAGCAGGTTCACAAAATATTATGGGCGTCATGATTGAAAGTCATCTTGAAGGCGGCCGACAGGATGTAGAACCCGGCAAACCTTTGACCTATGGTCAAAGCATCACCGATGCATGTATTAACTGGAGCGATAGCTTAGATGTGCTAGAAACGCTTTCTAAAGGTGTTTTAGCGCGTCGTATAAGCACAAAAGATTAACGTCTTAAATCCCGAACGCAATGCTAGAAAACCTTTTATAGCATAATGCGTCATATCAAAATGGGCTAACCACTGATAGCCCATTTCACCCAACCTACAGTTCTCCAACCTCAGCGCCTTTCACCCTAACAACACCCCACCGCCGAAAAAATAACTTCCTAATTAAAAATGACTATACCCTGATTTGTGCATATTCAGGCGATCCACTGCATGACCTTGCTCATCAACACAGACAACTTTACCAGAGTTTGTTATTTTACCAATAACACTCAAGCGCACGCCTGTTGTCGAAAAGTACCGTTCAAGTACAGGTAAATTCTCTGCCGAAACGGTCATGCACAGCTCATAGTCATCCCCGCCAGACAATGGCAGCGCCCAATCACCTGTTGCGTGCACATACTGTTTAACGGACTCTGAGAGCGGTAAGTGTGGCAGCGCTATCTCCGCACCCAAAACGACACCTTCCGCCTTTTCGGTTGAACGTGACAAGACATGCCCCAAATCCGCTAATAGTCCATCTGAAATATCAATCGCACTGTTAACTAATCCTACCAGGCCTGGTGCAATATCTAACTGAGGAATAGGACGATTTAGGGCAGATAGCATCATCTTCTTATCTAACTCAAAACCCGGATCTATCGCTAATTGATTCAAGGCGACCTTCAAGCCTAACGCACCATCTCCAATCGTCTCCGTTACGCAAATAAGATCCTTTAATTGTGCCCCCGAGCGCAAAATAGCTTGACCCTTTGGCACCCAACCCTGTGCCGTGACCGTAATGGTTAGAGGGCCTTTTGTGGTATCTCCACCAACCAAAGGCATCTTAAACCGCTCTGAAACAGCCTTTAAACCCGCTGCAAAGTCTTTCAGCCACTCTTGGTTATTCTCTGGCAGCGTGAGTGCAAGTGAGTAAAACCCAGGCTTCGCCCCCATGGCCGCTAAATCACTTAAATTCACCGCAACAGCCTTCCAAGCAATATCAGCTGCAGTGGCTTCAACGGGAAAATGCACGCCTGCGACAAGCGTATCCGTCACGACAACCAACTGATGGTTAGCAGGGGCAGAAATCACTGCGCCATCATCTCCAATACCCACTTCTAATTCGGATAAACCAAAACAGAGCGGCTTAAAAAAAGTATCTATCAAATCAAACTCTAGTGCCATTTATAAACCCTTTATTAGACAGTCGCCATGAGCCTGCCTTTTTGCTGTGCCTAATAC
The DNA here is from genome assembly GCA_013153955.1 of Gammaproteobacteria bacterium. Classification (GTDB taxonomy): domain Bacteria; phylum Pseudomonadota; class Gammaproteobacteria; order Thiomicrospirales; family Thiomicrospiraceae; genus Thiomicrorhabdus. The sequence continues at coordinate 7,316 of JAADDM010000043.1, forward strand.
GCCTGCTAGACTAATCTTAATTGAAAGTAGTTATACAATCGTATTGTAAAAAATAAAAAAGCCCCGTAGATAGTCACCTACAGGGCCTTTAAAAACACGTTTAGAACACTTTAAGTACCGCTTAATATATCAAGCACTCAGTACCAAACTTAAGATTTGGCAGTAAATTCAACAGGACGAATCTGTGCTGACATTTTATCTAAAATACCATTCACAAATTTATGTCCATCTTCTGAACCAAATCGCTTCGCTAGCTCTACGCACTCATTGATAATGACCTTGTAAGGAATCTGCGGCTTTGACTGCAATTCAAATGCACCAATACGCATTACTTGACGCTCAATGGGGTCAATCATAGTCACTGAACGATCTAAGAAGTCAGAATAGAGCTCATCTAGCTCAACAGCACTTTGTGAAATCTGTACAAGAAGCTCTTTGAATAGATCAAAGTCCATCTCCTCAAGCATACCCTCTTCACTAAAGTTTTTGATAATAACGATAGGATCTTCATTCGTCATTTCCCAAACATACAATGCTTGAAGTGCGACTCTACGAGACTGAGTTCTAGGTGTTACCTGCCCCTCTTTCTCAACAATTTCAACGCCTTGACCAGGCTGAATATCTTTTAAAGTATTCATTAAAGTTGCTTCATCACGTTAACCATCTCAATCGCAGCCAGAGTACACTCTTCACCCTTGTTGCCTGCTTTAGTACCTGCACGCTCAATCGCCTGCTCAATACTGTCTACTGTTAAAACACCAAATGAGACTGGAATTCCCGTGTTTAACTGTACTTGACCAATGCCTTTAACACACTCACCAGCGACATAGTCAAAGTGTGGCGTACCGCCACGAATAACCGCACCCAGTGCAACAATGGCATCATACTTTCCTGACTGAGCCATTTTTTGAACCGCTAATGGAATTTCAAAAGCACCCGGAACCATCACTTTGTCGATGTTCTTAAGCTCTCCACCGTGACGTACAATCGTGTCTACTGCACCTTCCACTAAACGATCCACAATAAAACTATTGAAACGTCCAACCACTAGACCAATTTTCATTCCCTGCGATGTTAGGTTACCTTCCACTGTATTCATTTTAGCGTTCTCTTTTGTCTGATAGCGAGCCCTGTTAAGCAGTCAATCAATATAAAACCATCCTATCTAAAGGGCGTAAATCCCTTTTAGGGATGTTTTGACTGCTAGCAAGGCCACTGAATTTATGTTTAAAATATAATTGGCAATATTGTGCCATATTTAGCGAGATGATTGGAGATTCCTTCTCCTGATATCCAAAGGAGAATACTTTAAAAAAATACCCTCCTTAATCTAGCTCAGCTTTTCTTTAGTCGTCTTTTTTAGGAATCACTTCGGTAATCTCTAGCCCGAAGCCACTCAGCGCATTCATTTTAATGGCTGAGCCAACAATTTTAAGCTGCTTTAGTCCCAAATCAGCAATAATCTGAGCCCCTAGACCAAAGGTTTTAATGTCATCATCACTGGCCACTTCTGGGACAGAAATCCCCATATCCTTCATATTAAAAGCCTGAATCTTATCTAACAAATCAGCCGCTTCTTCTCGCTTACGCAAGACAATAATCGCTCCCGAGCCCTCTTCTGATATCTGCTTCATTGCTGAACGCAATGACCAACCACACTCTGCACGGTTTGAGCCAAATACATCACATAATGTGTCCTGCATATGTACACGCACCGCAGTCGGCGTAGACGCATCCAACTCACCATAAACCATCGCAAAATGGGCTTTTTGCTCTAGCACATCTTGATAGCCAATCAACTTGAAGTCACCAAACTCAGTCGGCAGACGACACTCGGTCACACGCTCAATGGTTTTCTCATTCTTTAGACGATACTCAATCAAGTCCGCAATCGTCCCCATCTTTAAGCCGTGTGTCTCAGCATAAACATCCAAGTCATCTCGACGTGCCATAGACCCATCTTCATTCATGATTTCAACAATCATCGATGATGGCTCAAGCCCTGCTAGACGCGCTAAATCACAGCCTGCCTCAGTATGTCCTGCACGGGTTAGCACACCGCCTGGCTGCGCCATCAAAGGAAAAATATGCCCAGGGGTGACAATGTCTGCTGGCCCTGCATCTTTGGCAACGGCAGCTTGAACGGTAATCGCTCTATCGCCTGCTGAAATCCCTGTTGTCACCCCTTCTGCCGCCTCAATAGAGACGGTAAAAGGCGTACCATGAGGATCAGAGTTATCTTTTACCATCAGCGGTAGATGTAACTGCTGGCAACGCTCACGCGTCATTGTTAAGCAGATAAGACCTCGACCATGACGCGCCATGAAGTTAACATCTTCAGGTGTGACCTTCTCAGAAGGAATCAGCAAGTCGCCTTCATTCTCGCGGTCTTCATCATCCATTAGGATAACCATTTTGCCTTGCTTATAATCTTCGATTAATTCTTCAATAGTGTTTAACTGCATGCTTATTTAAATCCATTCTCTGATAGAAATTCTGGGGTGATGTTTGACGAAGTGTCTGTTTGATGCTCTGCTTGGGGTGCAGTCATCATACGCTCTAAGTACCGTGCTAACAGATCGACCTCTAAATTGACTTTAGAACCTGCTTGAAAGCCTTTAATAGTGGTTTCTTGACGAGTATGTGGGACGATATTTACCCCAAAAACACAGCCATCAACTTCATTGACGGTTAGGCT
>JAADDM010000166.1 GCA_013153955.1 Gammaproteobacteria bacterium
AAATAGATTTATAAAGTGCAATCGGCATTTTTTCAGATTTTGCAATCATCGCTAAACGCTTCTGTGCACGTTTAACATCCCCACGAACGGCCTCCAAAGCATCTGCATGCTTTGGACTTTTTTCGATCAAGCGATCAATCATCTCATAATCCGTTTCAGACCCGACAAATGTCTCTAAGAAGATTGGACGCGGCACTTTAATATTACGTAAGACAATATCAACAATGACACGCTCTTGCTCACGAATAGAACCGATACGTGCTTTGATTGTACGAATCATTCTAACGGTAAACACAGGCGTAATTTTTACGCCACGCAACAATTCAACAATCGCGTGAACCTTTTTAGCGGTTTTAGGGTCATCAGCCCCTTCTTTAAGGGCCGATGCTTGTGCAGCAGCACTTAACTTTTCAAGCGTCTTTAGAAACTTGGCCAGCTCTTCTTCATTGATACCATCTTCTTTTGGCTCTTGATTTGCTTCACTGTCAGGTGATAGCTCTTCAATCGGAATATCAATTAAGTCTGCAGGGCGATAAAAGCCTTGTACAACATCAGCGATTTTACCTTCACCCGCTTCCATACGCTTAAAGGTGTCTAAAATGGTGATGGCAAACATTGGATAACGCGCTAGGGCATCAAGCATATCGCGGATACCGAACTCAATTCGCTTCGCAATATCCACTTCGCCATGTCGGGTTAATAGCTCAACCGATCCCATCTCACGCATATACATACGTACAGGGTCTGTTGTGCGACCAAATTCACCGTCGACTTCAGACAAGGCCGTTAAAGCCGCTTCAGCGGCAGCTTCATCAAACACACCACCCTCTTGCGCAACCAGCTCATCTTCATCTGGTGCGCTGTCAAATAATTTAATACCAAAATCTTTTAGGATGGTTAAAACCTGCCCTAGCTGATCTTCTTCAATGTCATCAGGCAAAACATCATTTACGTCTGCAAAGGTAAGGTAGCCGAGCTCCTTTGCGCGTTCAATCAAGTCTGTTAACTGTTGCTTTCTTTCGATCTTAGTCATGTCATGCCCCGAAGTAATTTGAACTTATTTCTGCTTTTTAAGTATTTTGTTTTTGCTTTCGCTGTAAAAAGCGGAACGCGCAATTATACCGAATATATTATACACATGTTGTAAATTTCCCTTAAAAATGAGTGCGTTAGCCAACAAATAGCATGCCAAGCTCACTTTTACACACCTGAGCGCTTAAGAAATTCCTGTAGTTTGATCAATTCACTGTCACTCCAGCCAGATTGGCCTAAATTACCTTCATCTATCAAGCGAGCAAGTTGCAATACTGCCATTTGAAATTCAGCTTCCAAAAACCCCTGCTCATCTGGTATTGAGGAGAGCTGAATCAAATCAAGCTCCGCCTGATAACCTGCCTGCACCATCCATTGGCTTGCAGACTCTGCAATAAACTGATTCACCTGCAATGTTTCAATCACACCGGCCAAAACAAGATAATCTCGACGGTTTCGCCGGTAAAAATCCTGACTAAAACTCTGATCAAACACCTCTGCCCACTGAGGCCTTAAGAGTAAAATCCTAACGACCTTTAAAGGCAGGGTTATTACCTTACTGGTGATAGCTGAATCTGTTTTCAAGCGTGCATTCGGCTCTTTCTTAAATTGCGCAAAACCAGACCGAACATTCATCTGCTTTTCTACCCGCCAGGTAGGCAAGCCAACCACCTCTGCCACACCTTCTGCCAGCAAAAACTGATAAAGATCATGCGCCGACTGCACGTAAGGCTGCGCCAGCGCAACCAACTGCTGACGACCCTCTATGGAATCAACGGAAAAAGAGAGCTGTCTTTGTAGCCCTTGCAGCAAGAATGCGGACAAAGGCAGGGATGATGAGATACGCGCCTGAAACCCATCAAAGCCTTCTTTACGTACCATTGAATCAGGATCTTCGCCCTCAGGAAGAAAGAGAAACTTAACTGACTTCTCCCCCTCCATCATCGGCAAAACCAACTCCAAGGCTTTCCAAGCAGCTTTAAGCCCTGCCTTATCACCGTCGAAACAGAAGACAATCTCATTCACCTGCCTAAAAAGCATCTCAAGATGCTCAATGGTGGTTGCTGTCCCCAGAGTTGCTACCGCATTACGCACACCAAACTGCGCCAAAGCGACCACATCCATATAGCCTTCGACCACCAAAATATGATTAAATTTTTGGCGAGATTGGCGCATCTCGTATAGGCCATAAAGCGCGTAACTTTTATGAAAAATAGGCGTTTCAGGTGAGTTTAGGTATTTTGGCTGCTCATCCCCCAGTACTCGCCCACCAAAGGCAACCACTCGACCTCGACCATCTCGAATAGGAAACATAATACGATGACGGAATCGGTCATATAACTTCCCCCCCTCTTTTTGAACAAGTAGGCCAACTTCAACCAACTGCTGTTTAAGCTTAGCATCAGCCTTTAAGCCTGAAACCAAACTGTCCCAGCCGGGTGGCGCAAAGCCAATGACAAACTCTTTGGCTATTTCGGCACTTAAACCTCGGTTTTTCAGATAACTTTTAGCTTCCGGAGAGTCTGCATGATCACGCAGTTGATGACGATAAAATTTCGTCGCTAAATGCATCACATCATACAGATCATGCTGTTGCTGTTGCTTGACCTGTTGGGCTTTCTGTTTCTGGGGGGAGAGCTTCTCACGCGGTACTTCCATACCGTATTGAGCTGCCAAGGATTCAACCGCCTCAACAAAAGAGAGGCCATCATATTCCATTAAAAATTTGAGCGAGTCTCCGCTCGCACCACAACCAAAACAGTGGTAAAACTGCTTTACTTGACTGACATTGAATGAGGGAGATTTTTCATCATGAAAAGGGCAGCACGCCTTATAAGAGGTGCCTGCCTTTTTGAGCGGTACGCGTTCATTAATGACTTGCACAACATCTGCTCGAGATAGCAGACTCTCGATAAAGGAACGCGGGATTGATCCAGTCTTACCTGACATACTCACACCTTATCCACAGAAAAATACACAGCCCTATAAACGCAAAAACCCGCCAGTGAATCACTGGCGGGTCTTATTTGGGTTGAAGTTATTTAAGGCTAAACAACTTGCACCAACAGAGTTAAGAAGAGAACTTCTTAAGCTAACTTAGCTTTAATGAGCTTACTCACAACACCCATATCCGCACGGCCCTGCATCTTAGGCTTTAATAAGCCCATGACTTTACCCATGTCTTGCATGGTTGCCGCGCCACTTGATGCCATTGCATCTTCGATAAGCGTGTTGATTTCTGCTTCGGTCAAAGCTTCAGGCATGAAATCTTGAATCACAGTCATTTCATAGGCTTCTTGATCAGCTAAATCTGAACGTTCCGCATCCATAAACTGTTGATAAGAATCTCGACGCTGCTTCATTGCTTTATCCACAATGGCTAAAGCGGCCGCTTCGTCTACTGCAGCGCCTGAGTCAATTTCGACCTGTTTAATTGCAGCAATCAAAGAACGCACTACGATTAGGCGCTCTTTGTTCTTTGCTTTCATACAGGCTTTCATTTCAGCCGTTAGTTGTTGTTGCATTGTATTAGACACTAAATTATCCAATCCAATTAGTACATACGAGTCGTACGACGGTTTTCACGAGATAAACGCTTAGCTAAACGCTTAACGGCTGCTGCCTTCATACGCTTCTTAGCCCATGTAGGCTTCTCATAATACTCACGCTTACGCGTTTCAGTTAACACACCTGCTTTTTCACAAGCACGCTTAAAACGACGTAGTGCTACGTCAAATGGTTCTGTATCTCTAATCTTTACGCTTGGCATAATAATTACCTATTCATCTTTTTAATAATTCGGTTCGTATTCACCATGCAAGAAATGGAGAACAGCGGAAAAGGTGGATTATAATTTTCTCTCTTGGTTTTTGCAAACCTTTTTACAATAAAAGTTACTTTCTTTGGTAAAATTCAGCCTTTATTGAATAACAGAGATAAACACCATGTTGGTACTCGGCATAGAAAGCTCTTGTGATGAAACAGGTATCGCACTTTACGATACCGATAAAGGCCTCATCGCAGACACCTTATATACACAAGTTGAACTTCATGCTCAGTATGGCGGCGTTGTACCAGAACTGGCTTCGCGCGACCACATTCGCAAGCTAACGCCGTTGATTATGCAAACGCTTGAAGAGGCCAATGTTCAGCGCAATGAACTTGATGGCATCGCTTATACCGCAGGCCCAGGGCTTATCGGTGCACTCTTAACAGGTACTTCGGTTGCACGAAGCCTTGCCTACGCATTGGACATTCCTGCGGTTGGCGTCCATCACATGGAAGGTCATCTGCTCGCCCCCATGCTCGAAGCCGAACAGCCTGAGTTCCCGTTTATCTGTCTGCTTATCTCTGGTGGGCACAGTATGATCATTCGTGTCGATGGCATTGGGCAATATAAATTATTAGGCGAGACCCTTGATGATGCCGCGGGTGAAGCCTTTGATAAAACCGCCAAACTCCTTGAACTTGGCTACCCCGGTGGACCAAAGGTCTCTAACTTAGCCTTAAAAGGCACAGAAGGACGCTATAAATTTCCTCGGCCTATGGTGGACAGACCCGGACTAGACATGAGCTTTAGTGGCTTAAAAACCTATACCCGAAACACTTGGCTAAAGGCGGTCTCAGAAGATGATGCGACAGACCAAACCAAAGCGGATATCTGTCGCGCTTTTGAAATTGCGGTTGCCGACACCCTCACCATTAAGTGTAAGCGCGCCCTTGAACAAGAGGGCTTAAACCGTATCGTTGTCGCAGGCGGAGTCAGTGCTAACCGGGAGATTCGAGCCAAACTGGATGCACTCATGAAGAAGCGACGCGGTGAAACATTCTATCCGCGTTTAGAATTCTGTACCGACAATGGCGCAATGATTGCCTATGCAGGCGCTCAGAGACTATTGGCTGGCCAATGCAATGATTTAAACTTTGCCGCGACACCAAGATGGTCACTAGAGGACTTAATACCGATTAAGTAATCCATCAACCCTACACCCAACTTCAAACCACCTCAATTAAACCTGCTCTCTTAAAACCACTAGGCCTACCTATTTACTGAATGAAATAGGCAGGCCTGGTTGTTTCAAAGCGTTATTAAACTTAACGCTACTCAACGTCCTTTTTGTGCTTAAACAACCCCTCTTCACCACTGATTAAGCGTTGAATATTGCCTTTGTGACGCCAGAATAAAAACACGGTCATGATGGCAGTATAAAACACCCAGCTGAACTCTCCCGATAAGAAATAAATATAAACAGGTGCAAGTGCTGTGGCAATAAGCGCCGATAGAGAGGATATTTTTAACCCCTTTGCGACAAACAACCAAGTACCGGCAACCGCAAGACCAATCGGTAGAGACAGTCCAAACATCACCCCCAGCATGGTCGCCACGCCTTTTCCGCCTTTAAAGCCAAAAAAGATTGGGTAAAGATGACCAATAAACGCCATAAACCCAATAAGAATAATTAACTCAGGTTCTAGCCCTAGCCATTGCGCCACCAATACGGGCAACAAGCCTTTTAGCATATCGCCTACCAGCGTAATAGCTGCCGCCTTTTTACCTTTATCGCCGCCAATTCTAAGGACATTGGTTGCCCCAGGATTCCCTGAACCGCCCTCTCTTGGATCTGGTAACCCCATCAATTTACAGACAATAATCGCGGTTGAGATTGAGCCTAATAAATAAGCGCCAATCATAAACATCGTAACTTCTAATTCCATGCGAACTTCCTAAAATAGTCAATTTGAATTATTTTACTAGAAGATTCCTAATAGAAGTAGATAATAAGAGGCATTCTCATTCTCAAAATGAATCGATAAGGATTTTTATGGACATTATTTTTATTCAAGGCCTGCAAACTCAAGCCATTATTGGTATTTATGAGTGGGAGCGAGAAAACAGACAGCCACTTCTCTTTGATATTGAGATGTCTGTGCCGATTCACTCGGCTGCACAGAGTGATGACATTAACGATACAGTGGATTATGCTGCGGTCTCAAGCGAGGTCATCGCTTTAGTCGATGCCAGCCGCTTTGAACTGCTCGAAAGTCTAATTGAGGCCATTTGCGTGCATATCTTTACACACCATGCTGCGGTTCAGAAGATTCAACTGAGTGTAAGCAAACCTCAAGCAGTTAAAGAGACTGAGACGGTCGGCCTTAGAATTGCCCGCCAGCGTACTTAAGCCTTGTATCGCACACAAAAAAAGGCGTGTTAACTCAATACCGAGTCAAACATGCCTTTATTTATAAAAAAGGGGCTTGTAAACCACCCTTTTATCAGCCCTTTAGCTGCCAAAATAGAACTAAGCTTGTAGCTCTTTCTGCTCTTGCGCTGCCCGTTTAATGTGGTGCACCGCTTGCTCCATGTGCAGGCAAGCGTGCTGTTCACTGATTTTATCTAAGGCTAAATAGTCCTCTTCAAACTGTCGAGCATTCTGCTTGGATAGATTACGCAAGACCTTGTCATATAGCTCTCTTCCCCCAGACAAACGCACGATTGTCACTAACTGCTCAGGGGAGACTTGTGCTGAAAACTTTTGCATAATACGGTCATCTACCGCGGCCATCTTGCTAGCCAACGTGCGATAGGCGGCTAATTTTCTTTGTAGCGCTTCATCGTCAGCCCCCACTTTTTTATTTAACCGCTGGTCAATTACTTTTTGCAGTGCACCGAGCGCTTCCGCAGGCAGTTCAAAGACCACTGGGCCAATCTCTAACTGGTACTCTCCTGATTGGCCACGATTTGCTTTAATATCCATACTAGACACCTTAAATATATTTTGTATCGCTAGAGACAAACTCTATTTGACCTAACGCTTCCATCTCAAATGTTTTTTCAACAATACGGCGTATCGCGCTCATCGCATGGCCTTCACTCGGCTGCTCGGCGGTTTTTAAATCTGCTTGAAACTGTTTAGCTAAAATACCGCCTGAATTTTTAATTACAATTCCATTCAATTCAGAATCATTCGCAATGAGCATCAACGTTAGTAGATCTTTGTTATCCAAAGCCCTTAATAACTTCTGACACTCAACGCCTTTTAGATCTTTAATTCTAAGCCCGAGCTTAATATAGCTTTTAAGCGCCGAATGGCTCTGACCTTGCTCTAAGGCTAACAGGTGCTCTAGGGTAATATTTAATAGCGCAACCGAGAACTGGTCCATCTTTACGGCGGCACAGCCGATATGGACGAGCCACTCATTTTCATGTAACTTTTTAATTCCTATTTTCATGGCAACTTACAGCTCTCTTAACTTAAACAATACGGCAACGATTGACATAATACCCTCTAAGACATTTGTGCGTAGCCACCTTACAGCATGATACTATAGCCCGTATTCTAAACCGCTGCCTGACTATTAACACAACAGGCCTTGATGGACTTTCAACATGCAACACACCAATCAAAGCAAAATGAGCACCAACAAATCCCTTCCTGAACCTTCTGAAGCCGCTAAAGCCATTAGCCAGAAGCTGGTGCAGGCCATTCGTAAAACCTCAGAGAGTGATAAATCCCTGAGCTTTCCTCAGTATATGCATAAAGCGCTCTATACACCCGAGCTAGGCTACTATGCGGGGTCGCTGCCAAAACTTGGAAAGACGGGTGATTTTATTACCGCGCCTGAAATCTCTCCCATCTTCTCTCGCTGTCTAGCACGCCAAGCGATGCAGGTACTTGAACAGCTTGAGACTCCCAACCTGATTGAGTTTGGTGCGGGCAGCGGCATTATGGCAAAAGACATTTTATTAGAGCTGGCGCAACTTGAACAGCCGCTCGAACGATACTATATTATTGAAGTCAGCGCAGACCTGCAAGCGAGACAGAAAACCCGCCTAAAAGCAGAGTTACCTGACGCTTGGTTTCAAAAAGTGGTTTGGCTCGACCAGCTTCCTAAAACACCGATTTCAGCGGTTATTCTGGCAAATGAGGTTTTAGATGCCATGCCTTTCGAGCGTCTACGCATTGAGCCAGAACACGTACTGCAAGCCTATGTTCGGTTTGATGAAACCCACGAGAAATTTGAATGGGATTACCGTCAAATCAGCGACCCCACGCTACAACGCTTTGCCAACCAACTCATCGAGCACGTTGGCAAAGTCTCTGACTTAGGCTATGAGACCGAAGTCAATCTCAACATAGCCCCTTGGCTTAACAGTTTAAGCGACATACTCTCTCAAGGCGCAGTTATCTTGGTTGATTACGGCTACACACGAGCGGAATATTACCAACCTGCTCGCGTAATGGGCACGCTGCGCTGTCACTATCAGCACCGTGCACATGCTGACCCTTTCTTTTATCCCGGCTTGCAAGACATTACCGCTCATGTAGATTTTACAGCGGTGGCCGAAGCGGGTTTTGACAGCGGCTTTGATATTGCAGGCTTTACCACCCAAGCCAATTTTTTAATGGGCAGTGGCATGATGGAGATGGCCGTTGACCCTGACGCGCCCATTGCCGAACAGATTAAGGTTGCCCAGCAAATTAAAAGCCTGACCCTACCGGATGAGATGGGCGAGAGTTTTAAGGTCATTGCCCTGACCAAACAGCTAGACACCCCGCTTATCGGCTTTACGATCCGCGATCTACGCCACCAACTATAAAGGACACCAGATGGAACCGTCGAACATTGCACACTCAGTCGAATATATTCAACCTGTACTCGGCTGGCTACAGATATTAACCCTCTCTCTGGTTCAAGGCTTAACCGAGTTTTTACCGGTTTCAAGCTCAGCCCACCTTATTTTAGTGCCCAACCTGCTCGGCTGGCCAGACCAAGGCTTGGCCTTTGATGTGGCAGTCCATATCGGTACATTAACGGCTGTTGTGGCTTACTTTAGACAAGACATTTGGCTGATGATGCGCGACTGGACAAGCTCCATCGTCACCCGACAGCCTACTTCTAACAGCCGATTAGCTTGGTGGATTATCTTTGCCACTATTCCAGCAGTAGCCTTTGGTCTGTTTTTAAACAATGGCCTAGAGGATGCACTTAGAAACCCATTGATTATTGCCGCCACCACCATCGGATTTGGCGCACTGCTTTGGTGGTCAGATGTAAAAGGTAAACAGATACGCGACGAGTACAGTCTAAGCTTTAGGGACATTATGATCATTGGCTTTGCCCAAGCCATTGCGCTCATTCCGGGAACCTCTCGTTCAGGCATCACCATCACCGCCGCCCTCATGATAGGCTTAACCCGTGAAGCCGCCGCGCGCTTCTCTTTTCTACTCTCTATTCCCATTATATTAGGCGCAGGCCTGCTTAAAACCAAAGACCTGATTGAGAGCAGTCACCCAATACAATGGGACGCGATGATTGGCGGCATTGTGCTCTCCGCCGTCAGTGCTTACATCATCATTTCAGTGTTTTTAAAGTGGATTAGCAACATTGGCATGGCGCCTTTTGCTTGGTACCGATTTGCCCTTGGTGCACTGCTTATTTACCTATTTATATAGGCAGCACGCTATATCACCCTCAATCCAACACATCGGTTAAGGGCTCAATACATCTTAACGGGTGAGTTTACGCAACATTCAACCGAATGCTCACCCGGCTTTCTAAAAACAAACCCTTCAAAGGACAAATAAATGAAACGCATCCTTAAAACTGTTTTTTCAAGTGCCCTCATACTCCTACTGAGTGCCTGTTCGATTATTCCAGACCTACCCGGCCCAATCGGCATTCCCGGAATTTAAACGCTCCAATCATAGAGCCTGAAAGGCCCTCTTTAGCCAACAGAGCCCTCAATAGGAACCTCCCTTTGCATACATTAGATCAACTTCGAGCCGGAGAACTTGCCGGCCTTAAACGCATTCAAATCAGCGAACATTTAACAGCCTTTCCGATGGAACTGTTTACACTGGCCG
>JAADDM010000306.1 GCA_013153955.1 Gammaproteobacteria bacterium
GGTGTTTGAAACAATCAGTGAGAAAATTTCTCCCCTGTATTTAGTGGAAAGCTGTCAAACCAGTTTATATGATTCAGGGCATAAAATTAACGCAAATTTTAACCTGTTAAAAGGCAATGTGTCTGCAGATTGTGCCTTGATTGTTTTCCATACGCACCCCGCGGTTAAGAGAAAGTAGAGTGATCGGTATGAATAATTATTGTCTTAAAAAAATGACAAGAGTGTTTATAGCAAGTTTTTTGTTAGCGAATTCATCTGCGGTATTGTCCGGGCAAACAGATGCTTCTTTTGCGCAAGAGCCTGCTTTTAAAACGCTTTTTTTAAGCAAGCAAACCCGCGATAAAATTGATCAGCAGAGACAGGCTTACCTGCATCCTGTGATTGAAAAGAAAGTTAAGAAAATCACTCCAAAGGTTTCGGGCAAGCCGAGAGTTAAGCGTGTTTATATTCCACCTAAAGTTGAAGTTTCAGCAGTCATTATTAAGCCTGACGGTTCTACTTTAATTAGGGTAAATGATCGTTATAACCGCTCACCTTCAAAGCACATCAAAATGGATTTTATGCATACAACATCAGAAGGTGTGCCTGTAACAGTGAAAGGCAAAACAAAGGTTGTTCCTGTTGGCTCGACTTTGTTAACAAGACAGGTAAAGTTAGTCAAAACCTACAAGCTAGATCAGCAGGCTAAAAAAGCTGCATTGCCTAAAACGGTTCAGAAAGCGGTTAAAACCCGTCTTGAACAAGTTCAAATACTGACTCCTAAAGAATGATTGACGCCTTAAATAATCCATGGGTTATCGCACTGTTCGTAAGTGCAGCAATTATCCTCTTGCTAGCTTTTATGTTATTTCGTAAGAGTGTACTGATTAACGAGTTTAAACTGTCGGATTCCGCACAGTCGATACAGAGATCACACCTAGAAGAAGCGTTACAAACACAAACTCAACGAGTGGAAATTCTCTCAAAAGAACTTGTTGCGCTTCAGAGTGTAAAAGGGGCTTTCCAGCAGCTTGAAGAGCGTACACGAGAACAGGCGATTCAACTTTCTGAAAAAGAGGCTCTGTTGGAGGCGCTACGCTTTTCTCTCTCAGAGAGCCAATCAGAGAAAGCAGAGCTGGCGATTACCCTTGAATTAGAGCAGAAAAGCTCTGCTGAGAAGTTAGGCCTCCTTGAAGAGGCTAAAGCCCAGCTTGCGAATGAATTTAAAGTACTCGCCAATCAAATTTTTGAAAGCAAACAGGCACAACTGACACAAAGCAATCAGTCAACGATTGATGCTCTGCTTAAACCCATGCATGGGTCTTTGGATGCCTTTAAAGCACGAGTAGAACAGGTGCATAAAGAGGATCTTGAAGGTCGAGCGAGTCTAACCGAACAATTAAAGCAACTTCAGAGCCTTAATCACCAAATGAGTGAGGATGCCATCAACCTGACCAATGCCTTAAAGGGTGACAGTAAAACTCAGGGGAACTGGGGTGAATTAATTTTAGAACGCCTACTTGAGCGCTCAGGCTTAACAGAGGGGCTAGAGTTTGATCGTGAAAAAAGCTTTACGGATGATTCGGGTAAACGACTGCGTCCCGATGTGGTGATTAATCTGCCTGACAAGAAGCATGTGGTCATTGATTCTAAAGTGTCTTTGACAGATTATGAGCAAGCGGTTAATTCTATCGATGCAAATGTGCGTGAAACAGCGCTTAAAGCACATCTAAAGAGTCTAAAAACACATATTGATACTTTGGCTGAAAAACGTTATGAACACCTTGATCAACTGAATGCTCCGGATTTTATATTGATGTTTATTCCGATAGAGGGGGCTTACCTTCTTGCGATTGAACGGGACACCTCTATTTTCGAATCGGCCTTTGAAAAGCGTGTGGCGGTTGTCACTCCGACCACACTGTTTACTACACTCAAAACAATCGAACAGCTTTGGCGTTATGAGCGACAGAGTGAAAATACAGTTAAACTGATTAAGCGTGCTGCTGAAGTACATGATAAGTTTGTTGGCTTTGTTGAGAGTTTTGAGAAGGTTGGCAAACAGTTGCAGACAGCACAAACAACCTATGACCAAGCCCGTAAACAGATGATTTCAGGGCAGGGAAATCTGGTTAGGCAGGCTGAAATGCTGAAAAATTTAGCAGGAAAAACTAAGAAAGAAATTCCAGAACATCTCTTATCTGAGGCTGACAGTGGCGGGTTGACAGACTTAACTGCTGAACAGGATTAGAAATCTGAAACCCTCTAAGTTAGCCTAGTTTGGTTAAGTGCATACAGAGCCAATTTTTTCGGTTGTCTAAAGCACTCTGATAGCGATTCATTAACTCTAATGGCAGTGCATTATGTGAAGTGGCTTGATAACCATTTTTTTGATAAAACTGCGCTAAGTGTTGATAGGGAAAGGCAACGAGAACGAAGTCTTTATGGCTCTTTGAAAGGCTCTTCTGAACCCGTTTCAATAAGTGGCTAGCAATCCCCTGTTTACGCTGCGGTTCGGTGATAAAAAGTCCTCGCAACCAGAAACAAGGGGTAGAGTCGTTCATCGATAAGTCAACTTGCGGAATAACGCGCGCAACCCCAATTAAGGTTTGGCCATGGCGCACCAAATAAATGAAGTCTGTTCGGCTGGCTGAAGCTTGTTTATGCCGTTTAAGAAAATGTTTTACCTCATAGAAGGCATCACTTTTCATTTGCGTATAGCTTATCTGCTCTGTCATGAGGATGTGCTTCCCGTCTATTGAGTCCATTATTTCCAAATATCCCGTTTCCCTCATTTAATTTAATGGGTCTGTCCAACCGTCAAGTTTAAGGCAATATTATGGCAAGAGACATCTGTTCTATTTGTGACAGACCTAAACGGGTCTGTCTCTGCCCGCATGTTTCAAAGCGGGTGAACCTTTGCGAAGTGGGTATTTTACAACACCCTTCTGAGGCTTGTTTAATAAAGGGAACGGCTAAAATAGCCCAACTTTCGCTCTCTAACTGTTCTATTTGGGTGGGAGAGTCTTTAGATAAACTACCCGGCCTGGTTGATTGGCTAACCGATTCAAAACAGGTTTTTCTGCTCTATCCTGAGATTGAAGGGCAGACTGAAGCCTTTACTGCCCTGAGTGCAGAAGCGGTTCAGGCTGCCTATTGCGTAGAGGACATTAAGGTATTGGTTCTGGATGGAACATGGCGTAAAACCCACAAAATGATGATGTTAAACAAGGCATTAAGGGAGTTAAATCGAATAATGATACAGCCTTCCAGCACATCTCGTTATCGTATTCGTCGCCAAAAAAGTCCACAGAGTTTATCGACCGTTGAAGCGATTTATGAGGTTTTGAGTGATATTGAAGGCCACCGGTTGGCACAAGCTGGCAGTAACCCCTACGATGTACTGATAGAGAGTTTTGAAGCGATGCAGGCCCAGCAAGAGGCCTTTCGGGTGCGTAGTTAAAGTACTATCAGTACGATTAACCGTTTGCCTTAAGAGACTGAGCAGGACTACTTCTTAGGACGAGATTCGCTGTCTACCTCTTCCCGTAGCTTTTTAAAAATGAATAGGTTGGAGAGCGTAAAGTTAAAGCCCATCCCCATAATGACCCCGACAACGAGCGCCAAAATCATGTGCTCCTGAAAGAAAGGCACAAAATTAGTCAGCGTGTAGTAAGTACCGTAGTTCACTGCGAAACCGATGAGTGAGCTAGAAGCAAAAGCCGACCACTGGGTAGTTTTAGCCGTCTTTTCACGGTGACTGAAGGTAATTAACCGATTTAACATCCAGTTCCAAGAGACGGCAGGCCAGAAAGAGATGGCACGTGCAACGGTGTGAGAGACCCCAAAGGTTTGTAGCAGTAAATAGACGGCTAAATCCACAATAAAGCCACTGCTGCCCACAGCGGCAAACTGAAAGAACTCCGCTTTGGTTTGAAATTTATATTGATACAAACGACGTAAGTGTCTTAGGTACTTTAACTGTTCGGAGAGGGTCAGTTTTGACTCTCCATGAATACGGTCAACAAAGTGGATGGGAACTTCTGATACCTTCTCAAAATCCCCCTTTACCATTACTTCTAATGCTATTTTATAGCCGATAGGCGAAAGGTCTTCGCGTTTTGGAATATCTGCACGGCGTACTGCAAAAAAGCCTGACATAGGATCTTTTACCTTAGTCAATGGTAGCGCAGGCAGAGTGGCCACGACAGAGTTTACATAGCGCCACAGGGTCCAGCTGTCATCAATGCTGCCGCCCTCAACGTAACGTGATCCTAGTACGAAATCACTTTCGCCATTTCTCAACTGTCGAATCATCTCAGGGATGGCGCTGGCAGGGTGGGATAAATCAGCATCCATCACCACAATACAGTCACCCTTAGCTTCATAAAAACCATCAATGACAGCAGGGGATAGTCCCCGATCTTCTGTTCGGTCAATGATGCGGATAGGGTGGGCTTCAGAGAGTGCCGCAACCTGTTCAATCGAACCATCTTGAGAGTGATCATCCATTATCAGTATTTCATAGGCAAGCGGCTCTGAGCCAGACTGCATGGCACTCTGAATCATCTCGCTTAGGGGCTGTAGATTTTTGACTTCCTGATAGGTGGGAACAATAATCGATATCATGATGTGACCTTCATTTACACGAACAGTCTGCACGTTTAAATGCAGAGTTAAAGGGGCATTATGCCTGATTTTTATCGGCTAAACCACCTTGATTCGACTTGCTTTCCCATCTTAATAAATCGTGCTTCGACCCAGTGGTTCAGGAGCAGTGATAGGTAGAGGGTAGAAAATACGGCAAAGCCAAAAACGAGTGGAATATAGAGTAGGGGAATGGTGGAAATTTCAGTGGCCTCCACCGTACCCAATATTAGAAACCAGCCGATAGCGACAAATGGGAAATGAAAGAAATACATAGGATAGGCGACCTCGGAGAGCAGTCTCCAGCCTTTCCAGTGAATAAGCGGGTTCGATTTTTTTGAGGGCTTAGAAAAATGAAAGAGGAGAATCAAAGCCAGAATCGTGCCACTGAAAATAAAGCGGTGCAGGCTAATGGCGGCTAAATTAAAAGAGGCATTAAAAGGCTGGTAAAAACGAGCTTGTGAATCGTAAACGGGGAACTGGAGCGTGAGATAGATCACGCCTAATCCTAGCGCAAGTAGGCTATATTTTGTTCGGTTTGATAAGGTTAATTTTGTATTGGGGGAGTGCCATAAAATAAGTGCCCAGAGTACCCCGAGTAGCAGCGGAGTAATACGAGCCTCAATCACATAGTACATCGCATCCATATAAACTGCGGCATCGACAACTTGGGTAAACTGATACCACGGGGTTTGGTAGATGGCAGGCGTTTGATAGGCAATCCAAAAACGCGCAAATACCGAGAGTACAATCAAAGCGCTAATCCATAAGATTGGCCGCTTGCGCTTGGCTAAGAATAGGATTAAAAAAGGCAGTATGAGGTAAAACTGAACCTCTATCGATAGACTCCACTGCACTGGAATAATGCCTTTGCTAAAGATGTTTTCAATAAACAGCAAGCTATACCAGCCCTCTGTTAAGAGCTTATGGGGGTCTGCTAGGCCATATAGAATGAGCGCGACTAAGAAAAGTGGGTAGATTCTGAAAAAACGGTGCAGATAAAAACGCCCGATGTCGATACGGTTTTTCTTTTGATAAATAGAGAGCAGGGAGTAGCTAAGCAGAAAGCTACTGAGTAGAAAAAAAATATCAACTGCTTTATCGGAGGCCAATAAGAACGTCAGTCCATCCGGTAGGCTTTGGATAAACGCATTGAGTTTATCTGGGGATTTTTTGAAGAGAAAGAAGATGGCAAAGAGTGTGTGAAATAGAATTACCATCAAGACACTCAAGCCTTTTAAAAAATCGACGACTGCAAAGGCTTTATTTGGCTGTTGAATAATTGCGCCTGCCAGTGCAATCGGTTGGGTGATGGGCCAAGTGAACACCGCCAATAGAAAGTGCTTAACGGTATTGATAAAAGCGGTCATTTGATTAGGTGCCCATGTCTTTTTGCGGTGATTTAGCTGAAGGAACGGGGGCTGTCTCGGTTAAAAAATGCTGACAGTGATAGAAATGATAGGTCACGATAATCGCCCCATTTGCAGAAATAGGCTGTTTTTTAAGCAAGTCACAGCGTTTAAAATGGTTTGCTGTGCCAGTCATGGGTGGGTTCTGTTCAAAGTGTGGTGCGACTAAAATGCCGTCCATTCCCTCGGTGGCGCGACCATACCAAAATTCAAACTGAGTCTGTTTTGCACTGGTGATATAGACGGGCTGTGGGCGAGCATACCAGGCCAAATGGCTGGCAATGCTCCAGTTAGGTACAAATAGAGGCAGTGGGTGTTCGGGCGTAGCATGCTGTTTTTGAAGTTCTAGCGCAGTTTGCGTGGCTGTTGGCCAACCATAATCCCCTTGGACGGGGTTTTGGTGGTCTGCGACGGCAATCCATGGGCTAAAAAGTAGGCTGTGCATCAGTAGCGTGAACCCTCCAAAAAGGACGATTTGAACCGCCGTCAGGGCTTTGACCCAAATACGCTGTCGCAGAGACCAAAGCTGATATACGATGATGGGAATCAGCAGTAACCAAGCCAATGAGACCCAGTGTGGCAGGCTCTCTTCATAGCCGGAACCCCAAAAGAACAAGACCGTAATAGGCAGTGAGAATAGAAGTAATAGGCGGCTTCCTGCATGGCGATAGTGTTTTGGATTGAGCATTGCCCACCAGCCCAGTAAAAAGAGCAGTGGGGTATAGCTGGCAAACTGAATTAACTGAGTTTTGCCCACTCGCGCCCAAGACCAAAAATCACTTTTCGTGCCGTGATCAATTTGATAGATAAAGGAGGCCCAGTCATGTATCGCATTCCAATATAGAACTGGACTCATCATGGCGATGGCGATTGCAATCGCTATCCAAAGGCCTTTTTGGCGCAACCAGTAGAAGCGGTTTTCAACCGCCATAAGCAGCAGCAGAGATACGACCAGTGTGACAGCGGTATATTTAGAGAGGCCAGCAAGCCCAACTAACAGGCCTAATGCGATCCAATACTTAAATTGATCTGTTTTGAGGAGTTTAATCACCACCAAAATAAGTGCGAGGGTCACCACCATTAACGGGTTGTCGGGCAGCATTGCCATGCCCATTAAGGGCAGCAATAGAGAGGTGTTGAGTAGGACTAAACTCCAAAATCCAATCCAACGATAGTTTGGGTCAAGTTCAGAAGCGTTTGACCACTCACGGTTATGTTGAGCGCTAGAAAACAGCTGTACTGTGACCTGATAAAGTAGCCCGTTCAACAGCACGTAGAGTGTGATGGGTACTAAGCGTGCACTCCAGTCATAAGGCGCTAACCACATCGGAATAATCTGCAACCAACCGACCATAGGTGGGTGATCAAAATAGCTCCAATCAGGCATTAATCCATAGAGGGCATAATGGGCTTCGTCCCCCCCTAGCTCCGCTTTAAAGGCGAGAATAAGGTGAAGAGCCGTCATAAACAGCACCAGAACCATGCTGGCAGAAACAGGTGTTATCCCTTTAGGAGAGGAGGCAGGCAGGCCTGGTTGTTTCCCTGAAAGCTGAGAATCAGTTGTGGTGGCAGTCATAAAAAGGGGCTTTTATATTAGGGTGAATCGGTTTATCAATCTATTTATGGGTGACTATTTTATCGCACTTAAGGCTTACAGCTTTAAGCGTTTAAAAATGGCTTCTGGAATCGAGCGAATAATCAGCATAATGCCTGACCAGAAAAAAGGGGTATAGAGTGTATTTTTCTGTTTTTTAATGGCTTTGACAATGCTGTCGGCAATCTGTTCTGGCTTTGCCCACAGAGCTCCTTTTTTAAAGTCTGCGGTCATGGGCGTATCGACAAACCCCGGTTTAATATCCAGCACGTGAACATTGTGAGGGGTTAAACGGTTGCGTAAACCCTGTAAGAAGCGCGAGACCATACCTTTGGCCGCGCCGTATACATAGTTGGATTGACGACCTCTATCGCCTGCTACACTGGTAATCACCGCTAAGCTTCCCGAGCCTTGCTGTTCAAGTCGGTTGGCTAAAACAGTCAGTAGCGACAGAGTGCTGAGGGCATTGGTATTTAACTCGGTCATCAGAGTGCTCAGCTCGGTTTGGCAAGCAGCTTGGTCGGGCAGTGTACCGTGTGCGATGAGGGTAATATCCACTGTATTAAGCGCCTCAAAAACACTGGCAATCACCGCTTCATGTTCCGCAAACTCATTTACATCAAGGGTCGCAGTATGTACTTGGTGTGCGCCGCGTATTTTGGCATCTTCTGCCAGTGTCTCTAGCTGTTCAGAATTTCGGGCAATTAAAAACAGGCTCGCATTCTGTTCTGCATAGCGACGAATGGTGGCCTGTGCAATGGCAGAAGTGGCGCCAATCACCAAAATATTTTGAGCAACAGGGTTTGCTGCCGTAGGAGATGTGGAAGGGGTTGATGTCATGCGTTATCCTAAATTTTTTTTATGCTTAAATTTATCTATTCTTAAAGGTGTCTGGTTTTAGTTTTGTGTCGTGTTGCCTATGTCGAGCGAGCCTACATCATTCCATGGTTCTGTTACGTCGGGTGCTTATGCTGATAAAGTGTGCATAACGGCTACAGTAACCCCAGTCTTTGGGATTGCAAAGAGCTAAAGTGGCCGATGGCCTCTACTGAGGCTCTGACCTCTTGAAACGCTTCCCAGTTAGGGTAGCTCTGTTTAAACGTTGCTTCGCTCATTCGGGCATCTTTTGCCAGATAGAGTCGGCCGCCATAGCTTAAAACAATTTCATCCAGTTGGTCTAAAAAGGCTAATAGGCTGCTGTCCATTTTAAAGTCGAGTGCCAGTGTGTAGCCTTCCATAGGGAAGCTTAAATAGTTGTCATTGCCTTTGCCAAAGGCTTTTAAGACGGCTAAAAATGAACCTCTTTTAGAGTCAGAGATAGTTTTTAAAATATGGGTCATCCCCTCAAGGCCTGCGGTCTTAGGCAGCACAAACTGATACTGAGTAAAGCCCTTTTTACCATAGAGTCTGTTCCAGTTTTGAATGCTGTCTAAGGGGTAAAAATAGGGGGCGTAGTGGACTTGACGTTGACTCTGTTTCTGACGCGTCTTATGGTAATAAAGTGCGTTAAAGGCTTTAATAGAGTACGGGTTTAACAGGCTGTTGGGCATGCTGAAGGGGACGTTAAAGCGACTCGGATTAGCAGGTTTTAGCAGGTTTTCTGTTTCGGTATCCAGCGCATCTTTGGGGGTATGTTCTCCCAGCATGAGCAGCGAACGACCTAGTTGATCTCCTGTGGCAAGGCAGTCAATCCAAGCCACTGAGTAAGTGGCCTGTTCATGGTGCTCAAACAGAGCCAAGGTTTCGGCTAAATTCGCTGTTTTATGGGTGGTTTCTGAGACGTAGGCAGATTCAATCGGAATCAACTTAAAGCTGGCTTCAACGATAACGCCTGTTAATCCCATGCCGCCACAAGTGGCTAAAAAGAGCAGCCGGTTTTCGGTCTGCGAGCAGGTAAGGGTTTCCCCCGAGGCGATGACCAGTTTTAATTGGGTGAGATGTTGTGAAAAGCTGCCGTCCAAATGGTGGTTTTTACCATGCACATCACTGGCAATCGCTCCGCCGACTGTGACAAATTGCGTGCCGGGCGTTACGGGTAAAAACCAGCCTTTAGGGACAAAAGTCTTTAATAAATCAGCAAAAGCGAGCCCTGCGGAGCAAGTAAGCAGGCCTGTCAGTTCATTAA
>JAADDM010000271.1 GCA_013153955.1 Gammaproteobacteria bacterium
TTAGCATCTGAAGCAGCCTCGCCTGCTTTTGTTGTTGCGATTCCAGCATTGCTTAATGCCGAGATAGCATTATCAGATGTTGTTTGTGCATCTGTTGCAACTTGCTGTGCAGCTGTATTCATCCAGGCACCAAGCTGATTAACATCACTTGCAAGACTAGGCAAAGATCCTGCAAAGGCGTTGGCTTTAGCTGCAAAGACAGCTGGATCTTCCCCTCGCGTCGGAGCGGCGGGCAGATCGTTTACTATTGGTTGTGCCATTTAGATCATTCCTTCTATTTCTAAACTACAAATTGATTTAATGCTATTCGGTACGACGATTTGAAAGTCTTTGTAAAAACCGAAAACGTAAGACCCTGGCGTATTTTTATCAGTCACAAAGATGGTTGGTGTTGCTCTAATGCTTGCCAAAAAATGCTTAATACTTACACGCTCTGATGTGTTTATCTCAACTGTTACGCTCTCTTTATCTGAATAAGCACGTTCAATAATGGTTGTCTCGCCAAACACGTCTTTTGTTTTTGCAGAGTAATCTGTAATACCCGTGCTGAAGCCGTAATTAGATTCGCCAATTTTCTTTTGCGAGCCAATTACACACATTCCGCACTTAATGAGGCCGCCTGAACGGATTGTAATGTTGACTGTTACGGCGGCGTAAGGTGGTAAATCTAGTGCTAAATATGAGCTGTCGTAATCGTAGTCATTAAAGTAGTGCTGCCACCAGTCCTCAACCCCAATATCGGCCATATAAGCCGTTTTTGAATACACAATACCCTCGTAGGCATCGACAACTTCAATCGTGACTGATTCAGCGTCTAAGTTTAAAAAACCGATTGCATTAACCAAGCCTGCCACAGATATTGAATACGTTATTTCTGTTTGTAATTCAGTGCTTGTATTGAGCTTAGTATCAAACAGCTTCATTCGATTAGTTGCGCCAAGGTCTAGCCATTTAGTTGCATCACTTGGCACAGTTCCCGTGGTTCCATCAGTTAAGCACTCGTAATTTTTGTCTTGGTAAGAAACTAAATCGCCAGTGCTGTAAGTGGTGACTGCATCATATTCAGGATTGTCGTTCACAGGGATATTAGATGCATCAACCGTAAAGTCGGTCGGTTTAATAATAATCATTTAAAGAACCCTCACTTCTGGCTGTCCGTCCACATCCCACTTATCAAGCATTCTGCTTGTCTTACCTGCACTGGTTGCGATTGCTATATTTGCGCCATAGAGCTGTTCTCGCATAACAACAACTTCTTTGCGTAAAGCTTTAATCTCTACGATTAAATCCGCGTTGTTATTTGATGAGGTAGAAATGCCATACTTACGCATTCCACTCATTGTTCGTGCATCAATAATGGCCTCATCTTTGTGAAGCTCAGCACGGTAACCGTCAAACGGCACATTAGAAAGACCAGTGGCGTGGGAGCCATCGACCCCAACGCTTACGACGTTTACGACGTTTACGACGTTTAGATTATTTAACGCATCTGTTTGAGCTTGTAACTCTGCGAGCATTTGATCTTCAACTGTAATGGCCGCATCGGTGTAGCCCATCAGCTCATCAAGCATACTTGCAGTGACCATTTGATCTCGCTGATAGTCTGCAAAGGTTGCGTAATTTGCGGTTGAGTTTTGGCCGACAACTGACAAAGCACTTTGAATACTATCCAGGGCTGGTAGATTGCCATTTCTTGCATCGCCCAATGCACTTGAGATAGTTGATTGTGCGGTCATGTACTTCATTGAATACGCAACAACGCTACCTGTTATGCTGTCAAAGGAGCCTTGAAGCGCGTTTTTTAGGATTTGGTATTCGCTAATCGTTGTTTGAATTAAACCGATTTGTAGATCAAATGATTCTTGCTGAGCGCTGTTTAGATAGTCGTAATAGTCTGCTGCTGTTTCTGACAAATTCATTAATGCAACGTACTGTTCTTGACCAGCTTCAGTGCCCAAATCTAAGCTCTCAACTAAATCTCTGTAGCCGTCTTTTGCAATAGGCAATAATAGATTTTGTTGTGCTAACGCTTCAGTTAGATACTCTTGATTGCGCAGTGCTTTTTCTGATTCTGAAAAGAACGCATCGTAATAATTAGCGGCGGCATCACTTAATTCATCCAAGCCACCAGCGATATCAATCAAGGCCTGTGACAGTTCGATTGCATCGCCGACGATACTTAAATTTGTCATATCCAACACATCAGCGATCACGGCTTTTTCACCGATTAAACGACTGATAGTTTCGTATGCGCCTTCACTTAATTTGCCGTAGTCGTCAATCAACCCGCCAAAGAAATTGTAAGCTATACGGTCAGCTTGACCACTAATCGCTTCGGTTAACGCCTGTTCAACTTCCTCGCCTGTTTTGCCATTCGTGCTGATTTTTCCAAGGTTGATTGTAAAATCATCAACCTGGTCGGCAATGGACATCCCAAGCGAATCTCCAAGCGCTACAGTCGTGTCGCGTAGGTTTTCAAAGACTAGATTAAAGAGGCGTTCTGACTCACCTGAAATGTCAGAATAGATGTCATAGTAAGATGTTTTAGAACTACCAAACCAACCGCCATCGGTTTTCTTTTTAACACGGTCATAGCCTCGTAAGTCGGCTTCACCACCGAGCTGAAAGCTAGTTGCAGCTAAACCGTAATCGACAACAGAACGCGTAGTTCCACCACCAAAAATTGACGAAATAATGTTTCCCAAAAAACCACTGGAGCCTGTGCTTTTAGAATTGAAGCTTTCAGCAATGGCAGAGATTTGCGCTAAGTCACCCGTGCGATACAGACTTGAAACAACGCCTGTCAAATTGCTGTTTAAGTCTTGCATGCCTCTGTTTATATCACGCAACTCGTTGTACTGATCGGCTTGAATATCATCGTAAAACTCAAAAGCATTAGCGATTGATTCACTTGGGTCTGTTGAGCCGAGCGGAGATCCATCAGGCGCATTAACAACACTCAATTGTGGAGCAGAGCCAGAAGCTCCACCGAATGAGCCGCCGATTTGTGACAGCAAGCTTGCCATCATTACGGACATAGAGCCTATTCGCGCCCAAGCCGTATACGGATCACCCTTACCTTGTTCTGCAACAGCCACAGTTGCCGCAGAAATAGCTTTTTCAATGTTCATTGCCATTTCGATGGCATGGAAAGCTAGACTGGCTTTATGCGCTGCTTCTTGAGCAACAGAGCCTTCATCAAACATAGCAACAGAAGCATCGAGCATAGCCATAGAGCCTTGTAGACTATTCTTTGTACGGGCTTCTTCTAACTTTACTTGATCTTTTGTGAGCTTAGCTTCGTTATCTTTCCACTTTTTACTGTCTTTTGCATAGTGAGCATCGTTTTCATAACGTAATGATTGAATTTTTAGTGCATCTTCTGCATATGCAGATTCTTTAGAGTTGGCTTTTTCGAGCACTTGGCCAACTGATGACATGGCATCAATTATCTGATTACCCGTTCGAACCCAGGCTTCTCCAAAGTTACTCGATGAAAGTGTAAGTTTGTCAATTTGACTTTGAAGTTTGAGGGCGGCTCGCTCTTCTTCTTTAAGACGTTGTTCAGACTCTTGATCCAAGAATTTGAAATCAGTTCCTGCATTTTTAAAGCCTTCATTAAACCAACTGTCATCTTCCTTTTTTTGTTTTTTAGTTACTTTTTGCAAGTCTTCGGCTAGCCATATACGGGTTTGGATTTTGGCATTTTCTTGATCTAAAGTTTTTAAAATAGCGGAACGTTGATCACCAACACTCGCTGTTAATTCAAACTCTCGAGCAAGCAGTTTAGATTTTACTTTGGCATTATCTGCTTCGAACTTTTCTCGTGTAGCAAAGCCTTCTTTCATCTGAAATTCTACATGCTCAAAGTTAAAAGAATTATCAATTAATTCACCTCTAGCAGCAGACCCAAGCGAGAATAATTTATCTTTTAATACTTCAACCTGAGTTTGGGTTTGAGTGATCTCATTGCGATATAGATCAATTTGTTCTCTTGCCCATGCTGATTTTTGAAAAGGTTCTATTTGTAACGTAAGAATTTTGATTGACGATAGTGCACTGTCAACCCCATCTCGATAGATGTTAATGTAGTCAGTATCTTGTTTTGCAAACAAACTTACGCGTAATTTATCGCTTTCAGCTCGTAATTTATCTGTCTCTGTAAATACTCTACGGACTGCCTCAGCTAAGCTTCCAAGCCCATCAATAGTCGTACTGATAACGCCACTATTACTCTCACCAATCGCATTAAATGCCTTATCCCAACCATCACTTAAATTTGATAGTTTGCCGCCGATAGTGTCCATTTGGCGAGCCATTCCTCCTGCAAACTGGGTTTCACCTAAACCGATTAGGTATCCTTGGATTTCATCTGCATTTTTCCCAACGGTGGTTGTAACGCCGCCAAAAGTAAAGCTAACCTCATCCCCTTGTTGACGGGCTTTAATTCCAAATTCCTTAAGGCGTTCAAACTCTCCTGTTGAAGCATCAGCAACGGCTTCAATCATCTGATTAAGTGATTTACCCATTGCCGAAGCTGTGTCTCCGTAAGAAGTCATCGCTTTTTCGGATGGATCAAGCCCTAGAGCCTGCATTTTTATAAATGCATCAGTTACTTCTGTAAGTTGGTAAGGTGTGCTTTTTGCAAAATCAGTGATTTCTTCAAACATTTCATTTGCAGCAGCGGATGAACCCGTGACAGTAACTAATGAAGCCTCAAGCTTTTGAAATTCTGCTGTCGTTTGAATGATTTTAGACGATAGCTGATGAAGACCAATCGCACCGATAATTCCAGCAGCACCACGCTTTAAACTGGAGATAGAACTCTCCATTCCCTTAAAGCCATCAGTCCCTTTTTTAGTCTGGGTCTGAGCTGTATCACCAAAGCTTTTAAAATCAGCTTCCGTACTTTTTAACTTGCCTGTCAGTTCACCCGTTTCAGCATTAAATGAGAGGCTAATTTTTAAGTTTTGATTACTCATAGCAATGGCTTTGGCCCTATCTCTTTAGGTTATAAATTAATTAGCTTCATTAAAAATCGATAGAGCTTTAGACTCCAAAATTTGTAACCGCTCAAATAGATCTATTTTGTCTTCATCTGGATAATAAATATCGATTAACAGGTTGACTGCCTGGTAATCTAAACCGCTATAAATAACCTGGCTACCAGTCATTGATGTGATAACAATCTTTTCCCATTGTGTTCTACAGAGGGAGAGAAGATTAACTGCCGCCCAATTTTCAGGAAGCACTAAAAACTCAGGATTGTTTTTTTTGCTTGAGTGAAAAGTAGGCTTTAGTCCCATCTCAATTAATTGATGATTGGCTTCATCAACATCAACAGGAGAGGAGGGAGCAATTAAGTTTCTAACTGCTCCGTGTAAGTTCGGGATTTCTTCAAAAGCTTCTCGTTTCCCATATTGAATGCCTGCATAATCAACATACATGCAACTGAATCATCTAAAACAGCTTCTAGTTCTTCAGCAATAGAGACTTCAATTTTGCCATCCGGATCAATAATTTTTTTGTAGCCATCTACTGATACAAGCATGTCTTCGATTAAGCTCTTAGAAGCAATCGTTGCTTTACGCCCTAGGATTTTAATGGTTGCTTTAAATGTCAGAATCTCACCAGATTCATTTTCAATTGGTACGGTAATTACGGTAGTTCGGTTAGAGTTTAGCTTTAACTTTGTCATCTCTTAATTTCCCTTTAAATACTGTTTAATGAATCTTTAAATTCGATTAATACTTAGTTTAAACAGTCTGGTAAAAGAGTTAATTTCAAGGGTTTGAGAAGGTTTCTGTAGATATAAAAAAGCCTCCAAGAAAGGAGGCTTTGGCGTGTCGTACTGCTAATTTTATAACTGAGTAAGGATCAAGTCATTGTTACGTGCATTTGGAACAATGTCTGCAACCACATTACAGTATGCAAACTCACCGTCCCAGTTAACATCTGAAGTTTTAACTTGGATTTGAGGGACATCAATTTTTAGCTTCTGTCCAGCAACTAAGCCTTGCTGATAAATAAAGTCACCCAATGCATTTGTGCTGGCATTATCAATGGCATCTACTAAAGACTGCTCTTGTGTTCTAAAACTAATAGAAACTGAGCCGTTGCGTGACTCTATTGCAACTTCTTCTGCATCGACGTCGTCCAAGTGTTTAACACCAATACCGACATCGACAGTGAGCTTACTCATTGCAACTTCTACGCCCAAAAACTTACAGCTGGTGACCGACTCGCTTGTTACGCCCACAGGCAATTTATAAGCAGAGTCATCCACGCCAGTCATATCTGTTAATTCAATCGTTGGTTTTTTATATAAGCTAATTAAATCAAATTTAACACTGGGAATTGAACCTTTATCCAGGTTAAATACCAACTTACCACGGGTACCTGCTAAAATTTGCTGTAGTTTCCCAATGCGATAATACAGCGTGGCGCTCGTAAAGCCCGCATCAATAGGTGTATAGCTTACCGTATGGTTGACAGCGTCAATGACCTGAGCAAATCCGCATATTTTTAACAAAGCAGCCCAAGCTGGAGCAAAATCAGGGTCACCTGATCCTGCGAATTCAACTCCAAAACTTGAAGTGGTTCGACGAGAGGTTGTAATGGAGCCTTGAGCACCCATTCGACCGTTAATGTTGTTACGAGTAGCAGTGTCTGCTTCAAGCATCTTTACACTCATATCTTGCGCTAAAATTACATTTGCGCCAGTTGGGTTAGCATCGATGCCGTAGGATACTTCTTCTTTGATAACGAGCACTTGTTGTTGTTTTCGTAAAAGTTCAGCCATGACTTACTCCTTTGCCTTTTCGACTTCTTCAGACTTATTAATAGCCTTACCATCTTGAATAATGTAATCGCCACCAGTGTGAACATTTTTTAAAGCATCGTTACGCGTTTTTTCTGCTTGCTCAAGTTTTTTTAGTTCCACTTCAGCAGCTTTTTTTCTGGGTGTCATAAGAGACTCTCCTTAGTTATGATGTGTGCGGTTTGAAAGCGCTCTACCCAAAAAACCGCATTATTTGAAAAACGTAAAAGCTCTGCTCCAGCTAGGGTAAAAGCCTCATGGCCAACTTCAGGAACCATTCCAAATAACGCTTGTCTAACGGCTAATCGTTGGTTTTCTAGCTTTTCGACAGAATTGGAACCTGTTGGGTCGTTATGACTTCTAATACCGATCAGAACTGCATACACTTGTGGTTCACGCTGAATTGGAGAACCTATATCCCTGATGTTTGGGTCTGGATTAGCGAGTAATTCAATGACCCATGCTTGTGCATCTCCGACAATTATTTGCTTTTTTAAATCGGGTACACCAAGCGCAAGATCAACCCCTGAAAATGTATTAGCTTGCTTGAGGGCATCAATAATGATGTTTTGAATTGCTAAACTCATTGTTAATCCTTAAATAAAACCTTTAGACCTTCTACGATCCCAGACAGGTTTTGAGCTTGTCATCTGCGAGAGAGACTCTGACTGATTAGCACGTTCACCTGTTGTTGAAACACCCAACTGAACAATTCCTTTTGAAACATCCGCTAGATATTTAATGGCATCTTTATGAGCTTTCTCTACAGATTCAGTCATCTGATCGTTATACAAATAGTATCTGGCCACACTACATGCCGTACGCGCTAATACAGTTGGCACAGTGGTAAGAGGAAGCTTGTAACGACTACCAAGATAGGAATCAATTAATGAGCCAGCATCAATCATTGCTTGGTCTAAAACAGTCTCATCGATGATAGCTTGACCAGGGGACGTTAAATTAATAATCTCCTGTTCACCGAACCTGGCAACCATGTCAGCTACAGTGCAATACATTAGCTTTCAGAACCTGAATTATCATCTTTAGACTCATTACTTGAGTCGGTGTTTTGATCTAATAACTCAGCCTGTTGCGCTACATAAAGATCAAAAGCTTCATCGCGTAGAGCCGCGGTAACATAGACTCCTGCAGCGCCTTCTAAGGCCTTAACTTGTGGTTTTCCATCGCCAGTCCAGTTACCAGCTATATCGATGTTTAGCAAAGCGATATGCTCGACAAGATCAGCGGCTGAAATGTCTGGTGTATCGGTTTCTGAATCAGACTGTTGTTGTACAACGGTGTTTTGACCTACTAAAAATAGCGGAGCACCTTTTTCGATAACTTTCGTTACAACTAAATTAGGCTCTGAATTTAGAGCTATAATTTGTTCTTCAGATAAATCTTTAGCGTTTAATGTGACTTCCGTTTGTGAAAATGATAATCCAGCTCGACGAAAGTGTCGGGGAATTGAACGAACTCTTAATTTTTTTTGTGACATGGTTGTGTCCTCGGTCAACAAATTAACCCTGGTACCAGATTAGGTGACCAGGGGAGTGGGGGAGAGGGAGGTTTAAGTAGTACCGTCTGATCCGTAAGCTAACTGCCAAAACGCATAGCCACCGCTCATACGTGCTTCGGCACCAAATAAGAATTTTCGAGAGTTAAATACGGACTCGTTATCCATCGACGTTTGACTAACTAATACAGGAGCTTTACGTTCTTGTAGGATGTATGGCAGTACCGTTTTTGAAGTATCTAATAGGAACCAAGCTGTGTCAGATGTCAGCCCAGGCATTACGACAACTTCTGCTGTGCCTTTGTAGATGTTTATTGAGCCATCTGGCAACTTGTCTGATGTCATTAATACGTTGGCCGTATCTTCTAATGCAGGCGGCACTAACAGCACATTTGGATTAACACGTAAAGAGCGACCTTCATCATCTTTAAACTCACGCATCGCTGTTCGTGCAGCACCGTAAGAAGCGGCTGCGGTTGCGGCAGTCGACGCATCTAACTTGGATGTACCCTTGTTAGAAACAGAGGCGCCATTTACTTCGTGATCAGTATCTAAGAAGAATTGACCGTCATAACACTTACTGTCAAAACTACGATTCACGAGTTCTTCAATAATTTCTTCAGGTAAATTTTTAGCAGATTCACCAGCTCCTGCTGCTTCAATGGCTAGACCACCAATTTGCCCATCTTCAACATCATTACGATCAACTTCAATCGTTACTTCAAAGTCGTCATTTTTAATGGTGTATTCAAATGCTTCTAATGACTTGATGTGCTTATTACCCACCCATTTACGCATTTTCGGAAACTTACTTAACCACTTGTAGTTGTTTTCAGCGCCTGTGGATTGCACTTTCATCGCAATTTTTGGCCATACCGTTTTAGTGGCTGTAAAAGCCTTGTTAAATGCGAGTTTTAAATTTTTAAAAATCTCGTCTAAGTTCGCTTTATTGACAATCATTTGATTCTCCTAATCGTCTTTTTAAATAAAAATGGTTGTGTTTGATAAACGTGGGTTATTCGACCCAAACACCGTCTGAGTCAATTCCTACGACAATGCCTGCTGCTGAACGGGTACCTGCACCATCCGTGGCTGCCAAAGTTTCATCATCAACGATGTAGCACTCCTTGCCAAAGTTGACCTGAGTGATTGAACCGTCGTTTTTAAACTGAAAGGCACGTTTACGCATAATCGTGATTTCTGTCGCACCATCGATGCCCGACGTGTTATCAACTGCTTCTTCAGCACGGCCTAAATATGTCAAGCCTGTTGCTGTAGAGCCAGCCTCGGCAAAACCTGTCGCGCTGGCAACAACTAAAGCACCTGCGTGGATGTATGCTCCAGCAGCCATTGCAATCACAATGGCATTGGCTTTTTGTGAGGCTGTATTTCTATCTTGTGTTAAAGCCATCTTGTTCTCCTTAGATGAGGTTTTTAATTAAAGTATCAAACTCTGTTTAAGCGCTTACTTGATGATCTTCATCTGAAAAGCCAAATGAAGCTCGAATCTGCTTTTGATCTGCTGTAAGTGCTGCGACATGTGATTTAGGGGCAGGGTCATCACCTGATGACTGTTGAGTACCTAATGCACTGATTGGTGTAGCATTTTCGATAAAGTTTGTCAGTGCTGCCATATCACTATTACCTAAGCTGGTTGCCCATGCTTGTTGCGCTGGCAAAAGATGGCCAGATGCCAAAGCATTATCAACGGTCGTTGTTACAGATGATGACGCCTGCTTATTTGTTAGCGCTACAACTTGTGCTTGCAACTCGGCTACCATTGAAACTGGTGCATATTCAGAAGGGTCAGGAGTAGATACTGCTTCAACTTTAGCTGTTAAAGCAACAATGGACGCTTGCGCTTCTGTATTCGCAGATTGAAGAGCCGTTAAAGCCGCAAGCGCTTCTTCTTCGGTTGTGTTTTCGGGCATGTTTAGCGCAATGAGCAGTGTCTTCAAGTCCATTGGATTGTCCTCAGGTTGATTAGATTGATTGGTAAGCTGCTGAAAGTTTTCGAGCGTTAATTTGGCAAGGTTCTCCATGCCATCTATCGCTGGATGGTTTGTGATTGCAGCCATAATAATGTCAAGTACGTGCCCAGTTTTAGGGTCGTAAATCATGACGGGAGAGATGTAGCGGTATTCGCCATCCAAAATCATGCGTTCGGCAGTAGGTGTCCAGGTGACATTAGTCGCCCACAGACCTGATTCACGCCATTGCAATTTTGAAAACCAACCCGCAGCAGGGGCCGGTTGGCCGTTTTGTTCTTTTAAGAGAGTTTGGTGTTCGTAATCGATGACTCGATCATTTGAGTAACTCGTGTATTCAATGAGCTTTTTAGCAATAGACTCATCGATAAACCAGCCGTCCGTTAGGTCAACAGGGCGGCCATCTTTGGCTTTAAAGAAACCAACAGGGGTCAGTTGGATTTCGTTTGGGGCTTTTTGGTTTTCAACAATTAAGTTGATAGATAGCGCAGCGACCGCAACAGGTTGCGATGGGCTAGATGTTTTGGAATATTGGGGTGTTTTTGTTTTCATGCCTCAAGTGTAGAGGCATGGTGATTAGAGGTGATTTCAAGCGTTTGAGAAGGTTTTAGCTTGCTTCTTCAAGATCATCTATCTGCACTGATTCTGTGTACTGAGCATATTTTTCTTTTAAAAAACGCAGACTATCTTCTTGTGAGGCATTTATATCTAGATGTTTTTTAAGAAAATCAAGGCGATGACTGGCTTGAGCAAAAAGCATTGACCATGTTACAGCTTTTATTTTATATGACATGTTTCCAACTGTATTTTGTTCAATTAAGCCTGAGCTATCATTTTTCAACTTTGATCTAACAAAGTTGTCTGAAGCGTAATCATCACCAATAATCCAAAATTCCCAAGTACTTTTTACAGTTTTAAACCTAGGATCGTTAACTATCGCGATTTGATAATCCTCGACTTGTCTGTATTGTTTTTGTCCGATATGTTCTGTAGGCCTTTTTAGCTCTATCACAAGATAGCTGATTTCATCAGGTTTAGAATTCCCTAAAGATCTTGTTAACATTAAATCAACAATACCGTTAGTGCCATCAATTCTTTTAACTGGTTTATCAATAACAACATCAGTTATATTTCTACTTTTAAGGTGTCCTTCCAACACTTTTGTGAGTGATTGATCATTAACCGTAAGAGTAAACTGTTCGCCGAAAATCCAAGTATTGTCGGCCAAAATTTTGTGAAGTTGTGATCTCTCTTTGATGTGTTTGGCAATATCTTTATCGTAAATTAACTCTTTAAGGGCAGTAATAAATTTAATTCGATCTGAAACTTCCTTAGAGGTCTTAATCATATTAGACAGAGATGATTCTTCTAGCAGTTGTGCTAGTTCTTTTTGTTGGTTTTCAGGTAAATCTAGAACTTCCTTGAAAATTCGTTTTAGTGTTGTGTCACCGCTTTCAATTGCTTGTCTAAGCATGTGCAATTGAAATTTTTTAGTTTTAGGGGCCTCGTCATTAAAACCTGGCAAACTTTCTGTAACGGTAATGGCAAGAATATCAAATAACTCTTGCTCTGCTTTTTCGACAGGGGCTAGGCCTTCATGAGTTTTTAATATCTCATCTGCGGAATAGGGATATATACCTGCACTGCGCCAATCTTCAAAAATAGTCTTGTGGTCTTCCAGTTTTCTCTGCTTAAAATGTTCTTTAAGAGTCTTGATTGCCTCTTCAATATTTCTATTCACGTCATTACTTAGCCCACTTAGGCTGAGTAAGTTTTGATGGTTTAAAACTCTAAATAGATCAGATGAAAGGTAGGCTGTATAGGAATAATCACCGATACTTCTAATCTGCTTATCATATTCTTGAAGTGGTACTTCGTCTTTGGAGCAAAGCCATACTTCTTTATGGCTACCAATTTCGGCAGCCCATTCAACTATTTTTAGTGACAAGGGATATTTTGAACCTTCATATTCGATATCATCTAACTCGATATCTATTTCGTCTGCTATATATAGTGACGGGTCTATACGAGTGCCATTAATGGTTAAGTTGATATCAGAATGGTTCTTTAGATAGAGAGAGAAAACAGGAGCAATTTTTTGAATCAATTTTGTAGGGTCTTCTAGGAATTCAAACTGTTTGAATAACTCATCCACCACAACAGTGACGCCAGTTGGTGAGCTTTTTTTATTATGTTCATCAAACTCAAAGTCAGTTGGGTTGTCGGCTTTTCCAGAGATTTTAAATGAGAATGTATCATCAGATTTATCTTTGTAAGTTGACGTCCAATTCATTACTCGCCCTAAAGCATAACCTTTAAACCTTCCATGTCCTTCACTGCCATGTAACTTTCTACCTAAGAGAGTGGTGTGTGTGTTTTTTTTCCAAGATGCACCTAGGTTTCCAAAAAGAAGTTCTTTTTTGCCCCAATTGATCCCTGTTCCATTATCTGTAATGACAATTTTTTTATCGCCAGGTAAAAGACCTGATGATGGAAATGTAACAGTAACAATTTTTGAATCAGCATCAAGAGCATTCCAAATCATCTCACAGATGGCTTTATCAGGCTGTGCACGCTTGATTTTATTCATATAGTCATTAGTGATTTGTACTTTTACGATATTTGAAGTCATTTAAAAATCTGCCTTAGCGTTTGATATTGGTAATACTACTGCATTATCAGCCCAACCTCTACTCAATAGATGCGCTAAACACCGTTTAAATTTTCCAGTAAACGTTTAAGTCTTTTTAATCTATGGCAATGTATAGGTTCTGCACTAAAGCCGCTGTATGGGCTTTATTTTCGTAGTAGGTTTAATCAAATGCAAGGGACAAATGATCTGCAACTATGTCGAGTATATCTGTTTCATCTTTTGGCGTCAGACCAAGAAAAGGTCGAGATGGGATGCCGCTTGGTTTGTTGAAACTTCCTGCGTCTGAACCAAACTGATGGATGGCTGCATATTTACGATCGGAACCAAACTCCAAACCTTTCCCTCCATTGACGAGTTGGTAGGTTAATTCTCGAAATAAATCACCTGATTCAATAAGCACATTATCTTTGTTTCGTTTTTTACGTTTAACGGTTAGATATTTTAGTGGGGTGAACTTTTGACCATGTATATCATTGCCTGCTGTTAACCTATCGCGAGTATTATTGAGCAGAATCTCTCCCATATCTAAAAACACAGGCTCTAAACTTGTAGTAAGCTGGTTTAATTCACTAAAGGCTTGTGTAACTTGTGTTAAATCTACCTTTACGCCGGCCATTTGTTTTCCTTTTACTTATGTATTAAAATGGAGTTCTTGGGTTGATTAGCTGAAGCACACTTCAATAGCTATGAAAACTTGCCCGCGCTGTGTGTAGCGAGTGAGGGCTTTCTATTTCGTCTACTCTTCTTCTACAATCTTCCCGTATATCAACTTTCCATTTCTCTGACGATTTATATACTTTAAATCTGATGTTGGAATCATTGTCCAAGATTCTAAAATACCTTTATTTGCTTGTGCGCTGATAAGTAGAACTTTACCTCGGCCGATATCAAATGCTTTAACAATTCTGGTGCGTAGCGCGACTTTACCTGTCGCTTGATGTTCGTCAAAGTTCATCCATACTTCAAATGGGTCCTCTAAGGTATCTAGTAAAAGTGGTAAATAAATAGATCTATTAGGATCTAAATGTTCCGCTAAACTTTGTGCATTGACCAAAACCGGCAGGCCTTTTACATCAATAATTCTTTCAGTAGCACCTAATTGAGATTCAATTAATAGCGCCATTTCAGCCACTGTTAGTCCCTTATCGGTTAATGACTGCTTGGGTTGAGCAAGTGGCAATTTTCTTGGACGACCTAATTGTTGGTAATCATGTTTAATAATGGATTGCCAAACCTTTGCGCCTGATGCTTTAAAATCGGCCATAGCTGTTTCGCTAAGCTGCTGACCCCATGCTGCTTTTCCAGGATTGTAAGCAAAACCAGCATCAACTCCGTCTGTGACTTGTATGACTCTTGGATTGGTGGTCACCCCAATCGTTTTATCTGTCCACTCTACTTTTGGAGAGTTTGCCAAGGTTAGGCCTTGAGCATCCAGTTCTCGCTGTGAGAGAGTTTTAGCGTAACATTGACAACCCCAACCATTGGGCGGGTAATGCGTATTCCACCAAGGATCATCTACAGACAACACCATACCGTGCCAACCTAAGTGCTGAGGGCGTGCGTTTTCGACTGCAATAGAGTGCTGATATTGCAAGTATGGGCGAGTTCGTTTGACAGCTTGCATTTGCTGGTAACGGCCTGCGGCGTAGGCCATTCTTGTATTTGTTTCGTAGATTATTCTTGAGCGCCAATTTCGACCTCCGTTATAACTCCAACCATGTTTTTTGACAGTTGCATCAAAGTCTTTTCTAAAGTCTTCAAGCGTGCTGCCACCTTCAACAGCTTTGAGTACTGCCGATTGAAAGTCTGCTAATATTTCATCTTGTATTGCACCAGCAACCACAAATGCTTTTGCATGCTGTACTTGCCAAATATCCGCATAAGTTTCTGTAGGAAGGGCGAGTTTATTTTTAACAAAGTCAATTTTTTGCTTAAAAATGATTGAACCGTACTGTGTTTTACTTGCCATGTTAAAGCCTTGTTAAATCTAATTTAAAGCACATTTAAGGCTTCATCTAATACGTCGCTTCGACCTTGTAACTCTGCTAATACCATCGCTTGTTCAATTAACTCAGCTTGCTTTGACTTGTTTTGGCCAGCGAGTGCTAACAGGTCATTCTTTAGCTGTTCAAAGCTCTCTGCCTTATTGACTAAATCCCGAATTTTATCAACAAACTCTGTTTGTGGGTTATCACTCTCGACCTGTAATTGATGAGAGATAATATCTGATGGGGTTTTCTGAACAGGATCTTCTACAGTCGTCTCTGCGGTTAATACAGCAACTGACTGACAACCTGAACAACTACAGCCTTGATGGTGTTTTTCAGCGGTTAAAGTGGCAGTATCAGCCCCGACAATCGGCTTTAGAATGTCACTCTCATCTTCAGGCAATGGGATTTGTGTGCTTTCATGTAGCCATTTTCGTGAAATTTTCATACCGCTTTTCTGTAACCCAGGTAAGGCTTCAGACAGCAACTTAATATCCCCAGCTTCAGCTGTGTTAAAAACAAATTTAGGACAACGGTGAAAGCTACTGATGCCATTTAAGTTAAATACGACCATAGGCCACAGAAGGTCGCGAGTAAGTGTGTTGGCGATCTGGCGTAAGTCTGCATCACGAATATCGTGTCGCACTTCATTGTGAACATTGCCCAATGCGTTGGTGCTACTAGTACCATCGGCCTGACTCGTTAGCGTCGCTCCTAAGATTGCTTTTGAAACGGTTTTTTCTGCCCAAGCCACCATTGCTAAAAATGGGTCGGCTTGGCCTTTAGCAGCTTCTTTAAAGTCTAGGGTCATACTCTCAGGAATAATCCCAGCGGCATTGTGACCAATCTCTACAACGGCTTGTAGTAGTCGTCCTTTCTCTTGCTCAGTTGCACCAGACGGGTATTTCCCTAAACGCAGCGGCAAGCCATAAATCTCTAAAAACTCGGCTAGATCGCGAAGAGAATAGTTTTTAAATAGATATGGCCAGGCTAAGGTTCGTACTAGGCCAGAGCGCCCTAAATAACCGCTCTTTGATTTATGGTGGTGCATAATCCACCCACCAGCCCAGAGGGCTTGTCCTTGACCTGTATCGTCTATTAGTTGCAACTTATTACGATCATCATTAGCTGTCGTGAACCAGGACGCAGGCACATGCTCAATCGCAATAGGCATTTGCATTTTTTCGACAAGTTGCCACTTTATTGTTTGAGCACTATAGCCTTTTAAAATGCCGTCAGACATATCAAGAATAACCTCGGCCATGTCAATATTTGCTAGACGCTCAGTTAAAACTTCTGCGGCCTTTTTCTCAACGATATTCGCATTGTATGGAGGTTCAATTTGCCATTTCACTGTTGTAAGGGCTAACTTACGCTTTTGCATCTCTGCAAATAGGTGTCCATCTTTTTCTTCCATATCGGCTGCAAGCTCGGCTTGATCAGTCAATTGGTGTCGTTCTGCATCTTGTAATATATTGGCAAGCCTATAGGGTGTCAGACCACTAGACGGGTGCTGGTCGAAACGCTGATGCAAACTACCGAGCTTGGCGCTATCAATTTGAGTTTCTTGAACAGCTAATGGCTCAAAGGGCAGGCCTGTTCTTGGGTCGAGTATTTTAGTCATCTTATTTACCATGCACCTTGTTTGCTAAAGTGGTTATTGTTTTCAGTGCTCAAGCCCATGTCACGAGTGAGTCGATTGTCGTTTAAATTCTTGGGAACAGCTGTCCAATCGGCTTCCCAGAAATCCTGAGTACTTGCGCTGTACCCGAGGGCGATAGCGATAGCCGCATCACCGTGTCGGCCTTTTTGTGTTTGCCCATCGGGTACTTTTGGAATACCTTTAACCAGCTGAATAGCACGTAGATCATTAAGAACATCCGCATCTTTGGGGATGGATATTTCATCATCATCAAAGGCTGATTTCATCTTTGGCATATTGTCCAAGTACCATCTTTGAGAGAGCATGACCTCTTGAATTCGACCAGAACCATATTTAAACTTAGCCTGTTCTGCCATATATTGGCCGTTACCACGCGCATCTAAAGCACCGCCGATTAATCTAGGTAGGCGGTCGACAATGTAGTTAAGTATTTGCTCTTGAGAAGTAAACGGCATGTTTTTCAGTTCAACCAAAAACGGCACTTGACGCTTAAGATTCTGATTGATTGCAACGGGAGCAATGACCGTTAAATCACCTGAACGGGCAAAATCTTCACCAAAAGCGTGTTGCTCATCAGGGTTGAGTTTTTGTAGTTCGGGTAGAAGTACTGCTTGACACCAGTCGGCTATTTCGGCTTGACGTAAATGGAGTGGCCAAGTGTTAAATTCAGCAGAACCCTCGTAACGAATAACTACGCCTTCGACCATTCTGGATTCAATTAAGGCTCGGCTTAGATAAGCACCACCGCCTTTCTTAGGAACGCAGTAGTATTCTTCTAGGGCATCGTCTTCTGTTGCTGTATCTTTGAGCAGATTGGCTGTCCATTCTTCTTCAGATAGCTGTGACCACTCGATGTTTCTCATTTGGCATATACGTTTGTAAAGCCCTTTCTCACGTGCATCATCTAGCGTAATGCGGTGTACCGAATAACGCTTTTTGCCTGCGCGAGAATCTTGAATGAGTTCATTAAAAATACTGTCCCAGCCGTTGTGGGTTGAGATAATACGAACTTTAGCGCCCCACATAGTGAGTGCTAGGGCGGCTTTAAGTACTTCGGCAAGGCGTTCGTGAAAGGCCGCTTCATCAATGGTGACATTCCCTTGGCGACCACGTAGGTTTGACGGATTGGAGCTGAGTGCTTGAATTTTGAAGCCACTGGCAAATTTAATATTAAAAATGAGAATATCTTTATTCTCATCTATAAATATCTCTTCTTCAATTTTTCCACCTGCTTTATTGAATGCTTTTGCCCACATCGCACAGGCGTCGATAAACTCAATGGCCATCTCTTTATTGGAACCAATGTAGTAGTGATTGGTACCGCCCGCAGATTTTTTTGAACTTGCGGTTAAAACTGCATCGGCTGCCTCTGCCCAGGTAAGTCCTGTACGACGTGATTTTTCAGCTATTTTTAGCGGTGAATCGTCTTCAATCCAGTCTTTTTGATAGCTTAGAAGGAGATCATTAGCGTTGTAACCATCTTCATTTAATACAGATTTAACGCTTAAATCGGTTTCTGTTGACATGATTCACCTGTGTTTTGCATGGCACTAAGTAGTTTGAATGCCTAAAATTTGGTTTTTAATTTCTGTGACCGCTTGCTGGCTTAGTCCATTTGCCTTACCAACGGAGGCTGCGGTTTCAGCAGCAGCTTCTGTTGCACGTGCACGCTCTTGTTTACGAATCTCTTCATCACGCTTTAGATTGTCTGTAGCAGAGGCTTCTAAACGCTGCACTGCTAAAGCAAGCTGAGAGAGTAGCTTTGGACTGGCTGGTTCCTCGTTTTCGGCAATACTCATAGTGGTTTCAAAAGCAAGAGTACGGATGATCTCATTCAGCAATTTACCTGTTTCACCTTGCGGCTGAGAGCCAAGTTTACCTATCCACATCTTTGCCATCTCGCGACTTTGTGTAAGGCGTTCGCCAACTTTTTGCATACGCATTGAGTAGCGATTAACTGCGCTTTTTGACACCGACTCATCATGACCCTGCGCCTCTAAAATGGCATTAATTTGCTCAGTGGCCTCTAACTGGGTGATGCGTGGGTCTCGCAGTAAGCTTTGAAGTGCTTCGAGGATATCTGGAGGGAGTCGTTCAACACTGGATTTACGTGCCACAATAGCCCCCATTGAAACATGCAAAGAGTAGCCAACCTGCGATAAATAATGCGGATAAGACCCAGTTAAAGGTCTCTTTCATAAACTCTTTATAAGCTTTTTTTTGTTCCATCTTCTGCTGTGCGAGTGTTGTACGACGTTGTCGCCACATATAATCGTGTTGCTGTTCTAGAGTTCGATTTTTTTGCGTTAATTTCCTCATGATTAAAGTCCTTTTCTGGCGATGC
The DNA here is from genome assembly GCA_013153955.1 of Gammaproteobacteria bacterium. Classification (GTDB taxonomy): domain Bacteria; phylum Pseudomonadota; class Gammaproteobacteria; order Thiomicrospirales; family Thiomicrospiraceae; genus Thiomicrorhabdus. The sequence goes on from JAADDM010000271.1 coordinate 18,973, forward strand.
CCGGCACTTGTGCCGCGCCCGTAGCGACATCTTGGCCTCGTGCAGTTAAGCGGGCGACTCGAATCTCTCCGACAAGCTCAACGGTAATTAATGACAGCTCTTCAAGCCAGGCAAGTTCAGAATTGAGTTTGTCTGTAGATAGGTTATGGCCAAGAGACTTGAGGGCTGATTTTAAAATCAGTTCATTGTGCGAGTAATCAGAATCCTTTTCTAAGACTTCAATAATGACGCGGCGTTGGTGAAGTGTCTCTTGCTGTTTAAAATCCATTATCTTTTACCTTTGTTAATCATGTAATCATGCATTCTCTTGACTGCTTCAGAGGTTTGTTTAAACTCCCCTGATAGCTGACTGACTTCTCTACTGATACCGTTGAGACGTTTGTGAACGTCATTGATTTCTTGATTATGATCTGGCTTTTCTTCAAGTCTGATTACACGGTCTTTAATATCTTCAAACCCACTGTTTACATGTTTTTCAAAGCTATCTATACGCTTTTCATTAACTTGAGATTTACGCGTTACCGCGACATAAACGAACAACGCTAAGGTTGCAAAAATTTGAATAACACTTAACCAAAATTTGGCGGCTTCGTAATCAAGTTCCATTTTAAAAAATAGCCTCTTAATGGCGCTTTACAGGGCGAGAACCAAACCACCAAGTAACAGAGGTTGTGGCTAGAAAAATACAGGTATTAATGACTTCTTTAAGTAAATACTGTGCTGTGGCACTCCCAACCATTTGTCCAGTTATTTGAAAGAGCTGGTATGTAATGAGCGCCATTAATAATGCAAAGTAAACGGTTAAAGCAGGGCGCATTAAACCGCGTATCGTATCGACCAAGCCACCACCATATGCAGTTTTATCATTTGCATAACTTTGTGTACGTAAGTCCATTTCTGCTAACTCAACATCTGCTGCAGCTTGGGTTTCTGTTGCTAGACGATCTTGTTCAGCTACGGCGATATCTCGATTGGCGTTGGCTTCTGTCTCCTTCATTTTGAACTGATGCTCAAGCGACATCTCTTCACGATCCGCTTTACGCATTGCAATGTCATAAGCAAATTTAGCTTGCTCAGCTTTATGACTCGCCCACATTTTTGCACCTACACCAAAAAGGCCTAATATACCGCCTGATGCGGCTGCGCCAAATGCGCCTAAAACTGTGCTTACGTCCATTAGAGTATCTCCAGGTAAAAGTTTTGTCGGTTTGTGATAGCGTGAATTTTGTGTAGTGCACCGCGTGATGCGAGGCCTGCGAGTTGGCCGTATAACATGCCCAAACGCGTAGCAGGCAGTAAACAGCCCCAGCTATGCGTTTTAAAGCCTTTAAATTTGTCACCTGCCACATTTCCTGCATGAGTTAAAACGCCGCTACGACTGGGTACTTTTGTGACGTGATAAACGTCTCTGTATTTACCTGACGCTGAGCGTTTTAGGTATTTAACAAGGTACATCCCTGGTGGAATTCGGCTTATATTACGGGCGTTGTTACGATCGGGTAGCTCCATCATGTAGCAGACTCGTCGCTCATTAAACATAAGTCGACCTGTCGTACCGTGATCGGTTGATGGCGCACGATAGAGTTGGAGAGTTTTAAGTGAGCAATGGTTGCATAATGCGCTCTTAACCACCGTTTTAATGGCAGTTTTGAGTTTATTATGGGGTGACTTTAGGGGGTTAATTACTTTCATACCTCTAGAATAGAGGGTTTTACGATAGGGTGAGTTTCAAGTGTTTGAGAAGGATCTAAAAGAGGGGTGCATTAAGCTGGTATGCTAATTATTTTGCTGTATTGCCTGAAGTTCAATAGAGTCTAATTCACTAAATAGCTGACCGATTGCCTTTATATTTATGCCTGTTTCACAAGCCTCTTCTGTATTGTAAAAAGTCATTAAATCATTAATTACAGAGCGATATGAGCGTATGTTGTCGATGACATCGATTGGGCGGTCTTGAAGTTTTATGTTTGTCATTGTTTTGTTTCTCCACTAGAAATAGTCTTAAAAAAATAAGGTTTGATATCAAGATATCATTTTTATAAATTCTGCCAAACTTTTAGAGTGTTTTAAGCACGTTTACCTTTAAAAAATAGTGTTTAAGTTATAGAGGGCTTTTAAAATTGAGGAGAAATTGCTAGAAAGTTGGTTTATGTCAAAAAATTAAAGTTTATTTTTTACAGCTCCTACAACAGTTACATCCCTTATGTTTAAAGGGAGTGGTATGGGTTGTAGGAGTTGTAGAGTTACTGAATCAGGCTATAGGTGTAAATACCTTTAACCTTACTGCAAGCCCAGTAAATGTCTTGGTATTGATCTAATCTGTCACGGGCTGTTTTGTCTGTTTTTTCATAGCCACAGGTGTTAAGTAAGTCAGTTTTATTAAGATTTAACCCCTTTCCTAGGGCGGCTTTCACTTCATTGATAAAGCTCTTTTCTTCGGTATTTAGCCTGGCATCTTGAAGGTCTATTGTCAGTAGGCTTAGATCATCTATTTTAACTTTAAAAGCGATATCGATAATATTTGCGCGCTCTTTCTTAACCGTTAAAATGAAGTGAATCTCACCCGTTGGTGACTCCGTTTTAGTCAGTAGATACATGTTGTCTATTGAATTACGGATGTTGTTTGATCCCTGGTAGTTGCGGCCGTCTTTGTTTGAGTGATGTAAAACGATAATTGTTGCGCCTGCTTCACGAATGTTTTTAAGCTTTTCACCTAAGCGCATACTAGCACCGTCGTTGTTGACATCACCAAAATCACGAAGACTATCAATGACAAATAGCGTGTTGTTGTAGTTGTTTCCTGATGCGTTGTCTTCAATTGCTTGGAGCATCGCAAGAGGCTGTAATTCTGTTTTTGAACGATGGGAGTAGTGCAGGTTAGGGCAGACTTGAATAAGTTTAGTTTCAATACCACGCTCTTTAAGAACGTTCATCGGGTTGTCGTAGTCTAAATAGATTGCATTCATGCCATTGATTTCTGCAAATTTAGCGATGGCCATAGCAAGCCAGCTTTTACCCATGCCTCCATCGGCATAGATCATGGTAATCAGGTGTTTGGGGATGAAACCGTCAATTAAGAACTCAGTTTTTTGATTAAAATCTTCTAGCTTTAATGGGTTTAAAAAAGGGTACATAGGGTTTAGTCCTGAAATAAGGAGGGTTGTATTTTGTTGTGTCGAATACGATGTTGATTAGCAAGTGCTGTTCTAATCGTCATTTCTGATACTCTGAATTTCTTGGCTAATATTTGGTGATTATTACCGGTAAACGCCTTCCAAATTTTAATATCTCGTATGGCTCGCTCTAGTTTCTGATTATGGGGAAGGTAGAAGCTAACGCCACCAAAATGGTTGGCAATAGCAGTAACCAGTACTGCGGAAAGTTTGTTATTCTGTTCGTCTTGTATCTCTCCAACTGTTGATAGGCAGTGGCTTAGAATTTCATAAAATTCAACTAACCGAGCAGGCCAGAGTAACTTTAAGTCTTCCATATCTAAGTCAGTAAGGTTTTCGAGCATCTCATCCATTGTGGCAGTAAAGTGATCGCCAAATAGGTCTTTACTTGCCTCGTTATAGGGCTCTATTGAATTATTCATTGCCTGCTCCACTTTGTGCTTTTTTGAACTTTTTATTTTTGAAAATAGCCTGTAGGGTACTGGTACCGAGTTGCTTGGACTGCTCTGTTGCGACATCTACTTTTTTTGCAACAGGCCTGTTACGTAGGCTTTGACGCTTATTTTCGTTTTTTTGTTCCTCATGTGCTTCTAATGAATTTTGCTCTGAACTGATAATTTCGTATAAATAGCCGTGATTTTTTAGCGGTAATTTAAGTGTTTGGGAGTCTGATTTTTCTAAAATAGTGGTGAAGGCTTTATGCCAAAGATTTTCTGGTGCTTGCCATATTCTGTTGTGGCGCTCTATTCGTCCTGCATCAATATCTGTTTTAAGTTGATGCATTATTTTGAGTGTTCTATCCCAGGTTAGACTGCGAGTTGCAGGGCGAAACAGCCCTATATAGCGCATGATTAACCTGCCTAATGGCTTGGGTAGGTTAGAGGCTAAATAGACCGCTTGACGGGCTGATTCTTCATTGCTGAAGTCAATCATTGCTGCGGCATGACCACAGTTTGGACAGCGTAATTTCATCATTTATCCTCTTTCTGAATTTTTAACTGCTCGCGTTTAATCCATTTTTTGAGAGTTTCAATAATACGGCTAGCCGTGGTAGGATCACAGAATTGAGGTGCATGGTATTTGCCTTTTGTCATACGCTTTACATAAGCCATTAACGCGGGTTCGGTACGGTCTCTAACAATGCATAAGTCAGCTAATTTTAACCAGAGTGCACGAATCTTATCGCCTTGACTTTTGCTGTTTTGACGTGCTGTAGCCCCCAGTTTTTTACTTGCTTTGACCTTAAAACCGAGCTGTTTTAATCGTTGTATAACGGCAGTTTGTTGATGAAAATCAAGTTTTGAAGCAGAATTGACCCCTGCCACATCATTAAGCATGGCTCTGTAGGCATCGTCACCCATGTGAAGCTCTTTTTTGGCGATGTGTATCTTTGCTAAATTGGCTTGTCGGCTCATTTTGGACTCCGTTTACTTTGTCATCATTTATTAAAATGGCTTTTAAATAGACTTAAGGCCGCTTTAATAAATGGCCTGTATACCAGGCCTGTATACCCCCTTGAGGGTATCGTTGTTTTGATAAGAATTTAAGTCATTAATGTCCGTGTTATAGTTCGGCCAAAGCATCCCACTCTTGGTCGTTAATCTGCTTTTGACTGCTTATCTCTAACATTCGTTTTCGAGCATTTACATCTTTTTCAATTAACTTGTTATTGGATTTTTTAATGTCTGTAGGCGGTGTGTAGCGACGAGGCTTTAGCCAAGGGTTATATACTGCATCCATATAATCTCCTAAATTGAGGCAATGTCGAGTACGATTGATTGATAGTTTTCGCTGTTATTGATGCGCTCATAAATTCGTAAATAGCTTTTTGAACCCGATACTTGAATACTGTCTTTTATGGCATTCATTGCGCTAACCCAGTCGTCATCTTTAATATCTAGCTTCATTAAACTAAAGATTCTTGCGGTGCTTATATTGCCTTGCTTGTCAGTTTGAAATGCATGTTCTATAAGCGCCCGTATTTCAGGGTTAGAGCCTTCTGTCCAACGGTGAATACACTTATCGACAAGCTCTTTGGCAACTTGTAGGCGTTCATCAAACATGAGCTTTTCACTAACGGCTCTTTGTACTTTGAAACGACCATCAAAACTCATTAAAGTAATGTTTCCTTTTTGCCCACCCATTGAAATATTGTATTTCTCGGCTGAGAGTTCTATAAAAGCCGCAATATCTTCCATGGTTCTATTTTTGAAAACACTAAGTAGTCGGTTTGTTTCTTGTGCTTTGGCAATGATTTCTTGAACAAGGTGGTCTCTAGTTTTATCAATATCAGTCACTAGGTTGATGGGTACAAGACGGCCTGATGCATCTTTCATATAGCCTTCTGGGGGTTGAGTTATCATTGATTAGCTCCTCTTGTATTGTTTGTCGATGGGTGTACCCACATGATGTAGTGATCTAGACGTCCAAAGTGGTGTTTAGGGACTAAATCATAGGTTCCAAATGTTTGGCTCTCGTTATAAATCGGGTGGTTGTCTTCCGGGGTTTCTATACGTAGAATTGGTACGTTGTCTTCGATGCTAATTGCTTTTATTTGAAGCTCGGCCTGATCAAGTTTGGCAATAGCTTGCTGGGCACTTAGTATTTTCTCGACCATATTGATATTGGCTCTTTTGGTTTGTAGATTGATTATCTCTGACATGATGTATCCTCTTATTTGATTGCCCTAATCGCTTCATCAAGTATTTTTCTAAGGGCTCTAGCATCCCATTCAGGGAGCTTCAACTTAATGAGTTGGTTGTGGTTGTGGTACACGCTAAACATGATTTCTTTATTTGGCGTGGTGAGCATTGTGATGATGTAAACAGGTCTTTCAGGGTCAGCACCATTTCCAATCTTTTGCTCTTTGTAAAACTTGACCTTACTCATGTGAGTCTGCTTTTGGATTATTGAGACATCTTTGACAAGCCTTATATAAGCTGACTCGCATTGGGTTGTTTGGCATAAAGCCTTTGTTGCGATGACTTGCACAAATGTCGGTGGTAATCACATCTAACACAGGGCAAACAACACTTTGCTTGAGCAATGCACCTTTGACTTTTTCTGCAACATTTTCGATGCTGCCAGGGTATGCACCTTTTAGAACTTGATTTACTGCGGTGCCGCTAATACCGCATTTAGCGGCCAACTTTGCTTGTGAGGTGGTTTGTAGCGCTTCTTTAAGAGCGATAAACCAGGCCTCATTTTGGTATTTAATAGTCACTTTGTATGTCTCCTTTTTTTGGGTAAACAATTTCGTGTATGTTCTGGTCGTAGACCACGTGTATGCGTTTAACCATCGGCGGTTTTGCGCCAGTCCATGCCGCTGGCTTCAGCATGTAAACAGCTAGACCTCCGTGGGTGTTCGAAGGTTTTGTTATTTTTAAGTAACCAGCTCTGTAAAGAGCTGATACATAAGACTTTGCTGTAGCTTCTGCAATAATTACATCTTCCGTGCTAGCAGTTACAGCAAGTTGTTTATGAGTAAACTCTCCTGTTATTCGCATTGTTCTCCACATTTGCTCTCGACCGAGACCTTTAGTGAGCTTGTTACCTTTGGAATCGACCCTAGGCGGCTCGATTCCTGTGTCTTTAATTAACGTATACCTGTTTTTCGGCTGAAGAATATCTTTTGAATGAATGCACTCTTTTCCTAAAAAACCAGCTGCGACCCAACCTTTTATATGGTAATTAACCTTTTCTTTACTTAGCTTGTAGCTCAAAGGTGCATTGCTACTGATGTGAGAAATAGTGAATGTTTTTAATTCTCTAATTTGTGACCAGACGTACTCTTTAGCCGTCATTTGTCCACTTCTTTTTACACGTGTTCTTTTCATATTTATCCACTTATTCCATTTCGAATAGCCGCCTGTCCAGTGTAAAGTTCTTTTTTACCCCACATGCTCATGTCAATTTCAGCCCAGCCGTTCTGCTTTGCCGTGTCGTTGATATGATTTAAGTTTACGCAGATCCGTCGTGTGACATTGCGGCTTGCTTCAACTAAACTGATTAATAAATCATCGTGTACTTTTACGTCGGGAGCATAGATATTAGCGAGCGTTCTTGCGTCTTCTAGAGAAGACGGCTGGGCTTGTACCCAAGCGAGCACACGATTGTGAAAGCGTTCCCATCTTTTGAGTTTGGCTGGCAAATGTTCTTCGCCAATTAGCAAAATAGTCCCAAAACTGCTTTCGTAGATATCTCTGACGATTTCGATAATTTTCTTTTCAACGAGAAAATCAGCTTCATCAATAATCAACGGGCGGCTTGATAATGCGACTTCTTGAGAAATCTGGTCGACCATTTCGTAGATTGTGGCGGCAGGAGAGATTCCCATCTCCATTAAAATAGCTTTTAAAAACGCTTTCCGTGTCCAGGCGCTTTTGCATTGCACGTAATATGCGCGATATTTATTAGCACTCCAAGTTGCGGCAAAAGTTTTCCCCCATCCTGAGGGGCCGTATAACACGACGATGCCAGGTAGGCTCTCTCCGCGCGTCAGAGAGCGAGTAATCGCTTGAGAGCATAGCGCGACGTTTTGTAACGGGGCGATTGTGTTTCCAATGCTTTGTGTTAACATTAACAGTACTTCCTTTGCATTTTTATGCATTTAATGCTTGTTTAAATGGCGGTTTAAACCAGCGTTTTCATTAAAGTGAGCTTGTTTCCAAGCCCAATCCAAAGTCTTCAAAAAACTCTTTCATATTTGTGTATTCGGGCGTATTTTCATAAGCGTTGTAAAACCTTTGATCTTGCTCAGAGACACTTTGCCCAGTGACCATTTTTTGCTCAATTCGTAAGAATTTTCTGTGTGTTTCTTGCGGGTCTGTTACTACATGCGTCACCGCAGTCCTTAAAGGTTTAGACTGTGCGATATTATTACTTTGTAAGCTAGCGGCTTGTGCAGCAGCCTCTAGGTTGTCATTGGTATAAACTGTTGTGGATTTTGGCAGCATAGTGATATTGTTTACTTGGCGTTTTGATTCAAGAATCTCTTCAGCAAGCCCTTTAACCTTTTGTCGGCTTTTCATGCCTCGGATTTCTTTCTTAGCCTGAGCAATATTTTTAAGCGCGTTCTGTTTAGCTTGACGTGCAATTTCCTGCCTTTTTATACCGACGAAACGGGTGTCTTCAGCAATACATATAAACTTACCGTTTTGAAATACATGAATTGTTCCAATGTCAACGGGGTCTTTCCGTATATTGACTCTTTCAGTCGTCATATGACCCAGTTCAGGAGCTATATAAGTAAATCCATCTAAGCGTATTCCTTCTTTACCGATCGTTCTCTCGCCAACTTCAGCTAATAAAATATCTAGCGCACGTTCGTTTTGAATCATGCTGATAGGTGCTGTCCATTCGCTGACCATTTGAAATGGGGTCTTGCCGTTTATGCCGTCACCCGTATGGCTGTTATGCATGTAGATGTTATCTATCCATTCGTCTACAAACTTTTGCAGATCTTGAGACGACATATCGATATCGATTACGCTGCCTTTTTTGAAGAGACGTTCACTAAATTGTTTGCGGTCTTCAATAACAGATCGTTCTGCAACGTTGTGTCCGATGAATCCAGGCATGATCTCTAAAAGACCGTGCGAAAAGGTTCTAAAGAATCTTTCTATATGCGGCTTTTCCCAGGGTGAAAAGGGTGCTGAGATATTTTGTTCAATTCCCAGTGAGTAAAATGCAGTTTTCATCTGTACAGAGACATAGTCAGCACCGTTGTCGGTCTTGACTATTTCCGGTACTCCCCATTCTAGCAAGCAGTCACGCATTAACTTAGAGACTGAAGCGGCCGTTGAACTCTTTGAAACTAGCAATTTGACGCGTCGACTGTAGACATCAATAGCGCCAATCAGGTTGTATCTCCCGTCTGTTAGCATAATATCTGCAGGTGTTGAATCTAGTTCCCACTTTTCATTTAAAGCTGCAACACCAACCGTACCTTGGGCGGGCATGTATTTATTTTTCCACTTGTCAGGATTAGTGATCGCAGAAAATAATTGGGCATTTTCTGTTTTGTAAGATTTAACCCATCTTTCTAAAGAACGCTTTGATGGAACATCAGTTTCAGTACATTTAAATCGCGATTCAATCGCTTCAAATAGCTGTGAGATATAGATATGTGGGTATTCATAAATAGCGGCAGTTATAAACTCACGCAGAATCTTTTGACGATCAATTTTGCTACTACCTTTGCGGTGCCCGTGCTTGTCTATAATGTTTTCTGGTTTTTTTTCCCAGTTATTGAGCGTTGTGGGATGTAGGTTTTCGTTAATATGATCTTTGATCCAAATGTAATCGTCTGGAATGTTAAGTTGGCCTGACGACCAGAGCGCTAAGAATTCTTGAGTCGCTTTTGTTTTGCATAGCTTTGAATTTTTAACAAATTCGCTTCTCATGCTTAATAGTAAAATTTTGCTTTCGGCACGAGCTTTTTTAGAGCCTGAAAGGCCTGCAATTTGTTCAGTTATTTTTGCTCTTCGCTTAGTCGTTATAGTGAGCTTAATTGAGTTTTTAACAGCAAGCGTGCGAGCAAATTCGGTAGCTTGTTTATTAGCGGATTTTTTTGCCTTGGTCAGCTGTGCTTCGGCTGCCAATTGTGCAAAGTGATTTTGTGTTTCAACTGGCAAGCTATCGATGTGGTATTCCTTACCTCCACCTTTGCCTTTGCGTGGGCGTGATAGCCAGTTTTCTTTTTTTGCTTTTACATTAATGTTTTGCGGGGTTGTTGGAAGTCCCGGTAGCCCAGATAACTCTTGAACACTGTGATATTGGTTATTCATTATTAACTCCAAAATCAAATTCAGGCATAGCAGACTTTTGTACATTCTCTCTATGAAATGCTAAGTCATTCATAGAGCAAGTTAATGCTGCCGTGGTTTCTTCTGTAGTAGCCTCGCCTGTTGCAAACTTAATTAACAAGCTCATAGCATGATTAAAGGTGCCTTGCATTTTCATTACAGAGACCTCTTTCAATGACTTTCCTGTAGGCATATTGATTAGCAATTTGCTATCACTAGATGCTAGATACACGCTTATAAAATTTGCACCGCATACATATTCAAAACTGTGTAATTTGTGGACTGGCATAGAGCCATTTTTCATCCACTTATATAAAAGTGACTCATCTTCTAAGCCCATCAACTCAGCAATGCGTGCAACGGATAAATTTCTCTTTGTTTTGCCATGCTCTTTTACCAACCAAAAAGCCTCGGTAAGAGTTTTAGCATGAGCATTTTTCCAGTTTATATAACTCATTGGAAACCTCTCAAGATGGCAGTTCCAAACAAACGGCTTTCGCATTTCTGTGCATTTAGATAATCTGGTATTAACGAAAAAAATGAGATTAATAGCATGACTTATGCAACATACTCAGATAAACCAGCATCTTTTAAGATTTGCTTAGCTCTATTGACATTGCTTTCTCTAGCCGGCATGGCATATTGCGGTACATCTGGAAAAACATCAGAAACAGGCATGCTTAAAGCACCTGCAATAATTAAGGCTGACGGTCTGCCTTTTGCCTTACGTTGTGAAACGATAGTAAGAGACATATAGGTTCTGCCAGTTGCTTTAGCGATAGCAGCAAAACTCAACCCTCTTTCTTGAAGTGCTTTTTTAATTTGTTCGTGAGTCATGATAGAATCTCCATTATCTTTTGTTTTTTATATAGGTGTCTACAATCATGCGTGCTTGTGTGCCTATTTGTGTTTATTATGGACTTGTTTAGACTCAAGTGCAAGCATTAAAGTTTGCATTTGAGGTTGGAGTCTTGTTATTCATATTTTTTACTTATATTTCAACAGCTTGAGGTTAGTATGAATAAGTCTTGTAAACCTGAATGTGAGCATTCAGGTAGTGTTTCTAACGTTGAACCATTTTTTGAGCGCTTAAAACAGGCTTTAGGGGAGAAGAGTGCGCGGTCTCTGGCTCAAATGTGCTCATTGTCACCTACCGTCATTGTTAAGTATATTAATGGGGACTCAACGCCTAATGTGGAACGTCTTATTGTTATTGCTAATGCTTTAGGTGTCACTGTTGAATGGCTGGCGACAGGGCGAGGGGCTAAAACATATACTGACGCAGTGGATAGACCGGCTGATAATGTATTAATAGGGCAGGCTGACTCGGTTGTATCGAATGTAATCCCTGTGCCGATAGCGAATAGAGTTATTGAAAAAATGGTTGATAATGAGGTGGTTTTTGATCACGATGCGCTTCATGCTCGCACCTTTATAACCATCTTTAATAGTCTGGATGGTTTTTCGGATGATCAAATTGAGTTAGCAGTGCATAGGTATATGAAAGCTTTCTATCAGCAGCAGCTTGCTAGTATGCTGTCGTGGTCTGGTGAGGCTGAGGTATCTGAAGCTTGGGTAGAAGATCTAAAGTATCGTATTAATGAAACAGATGAGAAAATTAAAGCTCTAGTAAACTAAGCGTCGTTTAAAAATGCGGCCACATAACTAAGTGTCGTTTAAAAATATTGTTAGATCACTTGTTAATGTATATTTAAAGGTTGGTTAACCTCTTAATTAAGTAGGCTCTAGACAAGCTTAATGACTAATCCCTGTAGGCTGTTGTTGTTTCACCTTTCCTCTTGTGTCCAGCTATTTACATAGGTTTCGGCTGTCTAGCTATAGAGTTTAATTTCAGTTTTTTCTTAAGCAGTTGTGATAATTTATGATGGGAATTTCCCACTATTAATTACATAATCCCGTTATTTAAATCCTTCTTCCCATGTTTAGTAATCTATCTGTCTCTCTACAGCTATTAGAGCGAGAGGGGTAAGAGTTGAAGTGGTTGAGTTTCAAGGCTCTGTAGGCATATAGATTAAAATAGGTCAGGCTGTTTGCTGGAGGTGTTTATAAAGGGCTTGATAGGGATTGTTTAGAGCAGTTTATATTTAAAACTGCTCAATTCTTTGATGGATTACTTTAGATGTTGCTTGGCAATCTGTTTAAGTGTCTTTACACCTAAGTTGGCTTGTTCGGCAAAGGCAAGTGCGCGAGTAAGTCTTGCGGGTGCTGAACGGCCCATGCAGCCGTGCTCAAGATCTCCGTTAATCGCTTCAAGCAGTCCTTCCATTAAAGCCGCTCTATCATTTGATTGGTTTGTTAACCAATCCTGAATATCAAGCACATCCTTAGCAACTTGATTCATGACGGTTTTGTGAGTAGTTGCCAATCCTTCGACATTACCGCCTACTTCTAACCCTGCGATATTCGTCGTTAAAATATAGAGATTTTTTCTTACCAGTTCATAGGTAAGTGCGGCTTCTGAATCTAAGATAAAGCTAGGTAGGTCTAGCTGAGATAGGGCTTCAAAGACCAGCTTGGCATTCGGTCCATAAATAGGCGAAGGCAGAACTACCTTACTGTCCATTCCACGCTTTTTTTCAAACCAGACTGAGACAACGGTTGGGTCAACAATATTCGCAGACAGCCAATCTCTAGGCAGAAGTTCATTCTGAAGCAGGATAAGTCTGTCCTTCCACTGTTCAGGTAGGCTACTGAGTACAGAAGCAATGTCCGCCTCACCTACCGAGACTAGAATCGCCGCAGGGTTTGGAATCTCTTTTGCAACCGTGTGTGTGTTCATCTGTCGAGTGATGCCTTGAACGGGGTAGCCTAATTTTAAAAAACCGTGAGCAAATACGCTGCCGAGTTCACCTAAGCCAATGACAATAATGGTATCTTTCATGTGTATCACCTATTGAGGCCTCTGGATAATGGGCGCTCTGTTTATGTTTATCAGCCCTTCAAATAAAAGAGGGGGTGAAGGTTACTTTAAGGGGGGAATAATGCTGTGCACCTATGCACCAAAATGGACTAAATAGCCCGTTTTGTGCAGCGCTTTTCTTGTAGAATATAGCGTAGCGAACTTTGTATACGGCGACTGTTTACCAAGGTATTAAAGTTTTTCTGAATGTGACGGTCATTTGCGTCAGTCTCTACCGACACCCTAGATATGCCTCTATTCAGAAATGCTTTACCGCTTTAGAACAGTGTGCTTGTGAGATAAAGTACCCTCTTAAATAATAGTGATTAGGATATTAGCAATGAATGATGAAAAAGCAAAGTTTACTTGGCATTATTATGTGATGGCATTGGGTGCATTAGGCGCGATGTTAGCTGCGACCTTAGGTGCTAGTGGCGGGATTGTTTCAGGGCTGGCTTTAGCGATTATCAGCCACCCAAGAATTCCGTTTAAAACGCTTACTCGTGTATTCTTTATGGTGCTCTTTATGATTCTGTATGTCTTTGCTTTTCCTGAGCCAGAAGTGGTTCGTGCATTAATGGCTGAAAACCAGTAACCAGAAAGTATAGATGAACGGTGTAACCGACTAGGTGTGGTGACACTGCTCGATTTTTATGTATTTATTAGGGATGGATTATGTCGACTAAGGCATTGGAAGATTATCTTAAAATTATCTATAAGCTTGAAGGCGCAGCACCCAGTGGAAAAGGGGTGCAGACCTCAGCCATCGCTGAGCGTTTATCAATCTCACAGGCCTCAGTCTCTAATATGCTGAAAAAATTATCGGCGAATGACTATATTGAGTATGCACCTTACTATGGCGTAAGCTTGACAGACTCAGGTCGAAAAATCGCTTTGAATATGATTCGCCGTCACCGCATTTTAGAACAGTATCTTGTCGAACGCTTAGGCTATACCTGGGATGAGGTGGATGAAGAAGCCGAGGTATTGGAGCATACTATTTCAGACAAACTTACCAACCGTATGTGGGATGATTTAGGTCAACCGACCCATGATCCTCATGGTTCCCCCATCCCGACGGTAGATGGGGTGGTGATGGAGCAGTTAGGCTCCCCTTTAACGGATATTCAAATAGGCCAAGGGGTTAAAATTCGACGTATTAAAAATCGCAGTCCAGAAGAGTTGCGTTATTTGGCTTCTATCGGTGTTACGACAGGGGTAGAAATAGAGGTTAGGAATATCGCACCGCTGAATGGTCCTTTATTGGTGGCTGTTAACGAGGTGAATTTACACGCCATAGACTACCGCTTGGCAATGGCATTGATGGTGACGGTTTGTGAAAG